>JAKFXV010000021.1 GCA_021731205.1 Nocardioides sp.
GTGAAGTCCGATCCGGGCTCGCCGGAACCGGACTCGGTGGGCGTACCAGCCGTGCCGCCGTACTCCTCTGGGACCGTCAGCCCGAACAGTCCCAGCTCGCCGAGTCCGCGCACGACGTCGACCGGGAAGTGGTGGGCGGCGTCCCAGCCTGCGACGTACGGGGCGATCTCGGAGCGGGCGTAGTCGCGGACCAGGGCGCGCAGCTCCTCGTGGTCCGGGCTCAGTTCGAAGGACATGACTTCCTCGTCTCTTGACGTTTACGTCAACGTCAAGCAGGCTACTACGATGAGCGCCCAGGTGAAAGAGCCGTTATCGGGGCCGGTATGGACGGTGCGCGAGCTGGCAGACGAGCTCGGGGTGACGACGCGCACCCTGCGGTTCTACGAAGCCGAGGGATTGTTGGCGCCGCTGCGCGTCGGCACCTCTCGCCGCTACACCGCCCGCGATCACACCCGGCTGGTGTTGATTCTCCGTGGCAAGCGGTTCGGCATGTCACTTCCGGAGATCCGCGAGATCCTCGAGATGTACGACGGTGTCGACTCAGGGGCGGCGACCGGGGAGCGCGCGCAGCTGACCTCGCTGATCGAGCGACTCGGCCAGATCCGTGCTGACCTACAGGCTCGTCGCGACGACCTGGATCGCACCCTCGCCGAGGTCGAGACGGTCGTCCTCGGCTGCCGACGGCGGCTGGTCGAGCTCGAGGAGGAGGACCAGCGATGACGGCCCGGCCGGCGCACGTGAGCGACCTGGCGGAACGGTTGTCCAGGGCGGCCCAGGGCGGGACGGCCGAAGCCCGCGCCCGGCACGTGGCGCGAGGCAAGCTGTTGCCTCGTGATCGGGTGGACGAGTTGCTTGACCCGGGCTCGCCGTTCCTCGAACTCTCGCCGCTCGCCGCGAACGGGCTCTACGACGACCAGGCTCCAGGCGCCGGACTGATCACGGGGATCGGCCGCGTTGCCGGACGAGAGTGCCTGGTGATCGCGAACGACGCCACCGTCAAGGGCGGCACGTACTACCCGATGACTGTCAAGAAGCACCTGCGAGCCCAGGAGATAGCGCTCGACAACCGCCTGCCGTGTCTCTACCTGGTCGACTCCGGCGGGGCGTACCTGCCGCTGCAGGACGAGGTGTTCCCCGACCGCGACCACTTCGGCCGGATCTTCTACAACCAGGCGCGGATGTCGGCGGCCGGCATACCTCAGATCGCCGCGGTGCTCGGCTCCTGCACCGCGGGTGGAGCCTACGTCCCGGCCATGAGCGACGAGACCGTCATCGTGCGCAACCAGGGCACGATCTTCCTGGCCGGCCCACCGTTGGTGAAGGCGGCCACCGGCGAGGTGGTCAGTGCCGAGGAACTGGGCGGCGGCGTGCTGCACGCCCGGACCTCCGGGGTCGCGGATCACTTGGCCGACGACGACTCGGATGCGCTGCGCAGGGTCCGCGCGATCGTCGGGACCCTCGGCCCGCCGGGGCCTCCAGCCTGGGAGGTGGGCGCAAGCAGCGAGCCGGCGGTCGATCCCGCCGGACTCTACGACCTGCCGACCGATCCTCGGATCGGCTACGACGTGCGCGACGTGATCCGCCGCGTGGTGGACGGCAGCGAGTTCCAGGAGTTCAAGCAGGAGTACGGCGCGACCTTGGTCACCTGCTTCGCACGGGTGCATGGGCACCCCGTGGGCATCGTGGCCAACAACGGCGTGCTGTTCGGCGACTCCGCGCTCAAGGGGGCGCACTTCATCCAACTGTGCGACCGGCGGGGGATCCCCCTGGTGTTCTTGCAGAACATCACCGGGTTCATGGTCGGCCGCGACGCCGAGGCCGCAGGCATCGCCAAACACGGCGCCAAGATGGTGACTGCGGTCGCCTGTGCGCGGGTGCCCAAGTTCACCGTGGTGATCGGTGGCTCGTTCGGGGCCGGCAACTACGCAATGTGTGGTCGGGCCTATGCGCCGCGATTCCTCTGGACCTGGCCGAACGCCCGGATCTCGGTGATGGGCGGCGAGCAGGCCGCCGCCGTGCTGGCGACGGTACGGCGCGATCAGCTGGCGGCCGCCGGCGCCGCTTGGACCACCGCCGAAGAAGAGGAGTTCAAGGGCCCGATCCGGGAGCGGTACGAGCAGCAGGGCAATGCGTACTACGCGACGGCCCGGCTGTGGGACGACGGCGTGATCGACCCCGTCGACACCCGCACCGTGCTGGGTCTCGGGCTCGCCGTCGCGGTTCGGACCCCGTTGCCCGAAACGAGCTTCGGCATCTTCCGGATGTGAGTGAGATGTTTCCTAGTGTGCTGGTCGCCAACCGGGGCGAGATCGCGGTCCGCGTGATGCGGACGCTGCGCCGTCTCGGGATCGAGGCGATCGCCGTCTACAGCGATGCCGACGACGGAGCACGACATGTGCTGGAGGCCGATGCGGCGTACCGCCTCGGTCCGGAGGCGGCCCGAGACAGCTATCTGTCGATCCCGGCGATCCTCGAGGCGGCCCGCGCGACGGGGGCGCGAGCGGTGCACCCGGGCTACGGCTTCTTGTCCGAGAACGCCGACTTCGCGCGCGCCTGCGCGCAGGCCGGGCTGGTGTTCATCGGGCCGAGTCCAGAGGCGATCGAGCTGATGGGCGACAAGATCGCCGCCAAGCAGGCCGCCGTGGCGGCGGGCGTCCCGGTGGTGCCTGGCACCTTCGACCCCGCTGCCGCGAGCCAGGTCGGGTTCCCGCTGCTGCTCAAGCCGGTGGCCGGGGGTGGC
This sequence comes from Nocardioides sp., assembly GCA_021731205.1. Lineage (GTDB taxonomy): Bacteria > Actinomycetota > Actinomycetes > Propionibacteriales > Nocardioidaceae > Nocardioides. The sequence goes on from JAKFXV010000021.1 coordinate 2,741, forward strand.
GGCAAGGGCATGCGTGTGGTGCACGAGGCAGCGGCGCTCGCGACCTCCCTCGAAGCAGCCAGACGGGAGGCGCGTGCCGCCTTCGGCGACGACCGCATCCTGGTGGAGCGACTCGTGGAGCGACCGCGCCACCTCGAGGTCCAGGTGCTGGCCGACGCTCACGGCACCGTGCTGCATCTGGGTGAACGCGAGTGCAGCCTGCAGCGGCGACATCAGAAGATCATCGAGGAGGCTCCGGCGCCGGGCTTGGACCAGTCCGTACGGGAAAGGCTCACCAGCGTCGCGGTCGACCTCACGCGGGCGGTCGGCTACCACGGCGTGGGCACGGTGGAGTTCATCTGTGCGGCGGACCGTCCGGAAGAGGTGTTCTTCTTGGAGATGAACACCCGCCTGCAAGTCGAGCACCCCGTCACCGAGCTGGTCACGGGGCTGGATCTGGTCGAACAACAGCTGCGGGTTGCCGCCGGGCAGCGGCTCGAGGTCGCACAGGATCAGATCACCATCCGCGGGCATGCGGTCGAGGCCCGGGTGTACGCCGAGGACCCGCGTCGTGACTTCCTGCCGACGGGAGGCACCGTCGCGGCTCTGCACGAACCCGGCCACGAGTCGTTGCGCGTCGACTCAGGGCTGGCCGTGGGCACTGTGGTGGGCAGCGCCTACGACCCGCTGCTGGCCAAGGTGGTCGCGTGGGGAGCCGACCGCAGCGCGGCGCTCATGACGCTGCGAGCCGGGTTGGCCGACACCGTGATCCTCGGGGTCGGCACGAACCTCGACTTTCTGATCGATCTGACCTGCGAGCCCGAGGTGGTCGCTGGCCGACTCGACACCGAACTCGTCGAGCGTGTGGTGACGCGGCCGGCCGCGTCAC
>JAKFXV010000257.1 GCA_021731205.1 Nocardioides sp.
AGATGCGTCTTGGCCCACTCCCGGTTGCTGAGCTCGGCGCTCGACCCGTCGCTGTCGGTGGGCAGCGGGAGCGGGGTGAGGTCGTGGGGGATGCCGAGCACGTCGAGCACCTCGATCGCCATCACCTGATGCCCGGCCGCGTTCATGTGCATCCGATCGGGATCCCACAGCCGCCAATCGCGGTAGGCCCGCATCCGCCAGTAGTCCACGATCGTCACCCCGCGCGGCTCGAGCTTCCAGCGCAGCAGCTCGTTGTACGTCGCGAACCGGCCACGGGTCATCCGGAAGGTCGCCGAGCCGCCGGGATCGAATGCCGTGAACACGACGAGCTTCGCTCCGGTCGCAGCGAGCCGGGCCAGCGCGGCGTCGTACTCATCGACCAGGGCGTCGATGTCGACCCGCGGTCGCAGGATGTCGTTGGCGCCGGCGTAGATCGTGATCAGGTCGGGCCGCAGCGCGATCGCGGGGTCGATCTGCTCGTCCAGGATCCCCCGCAGCTGGCGCCCGCGGATCGCGAGGTTGGCGTAGGAGAACTCCTCCCCGGCGGCCTTGGCGTGCGCTGCCAGCACCGCCGCCACCCGGTCGGCCCAGCCTCGGACCCCGTTGGGCCGCGCGGGGTCGAGATCGCCGACCCCCTCGGTGAAGGAGTCCCCGAGAGCGACGTACCGAGCAAAGACCATGACGGGTAGGTTACGACCCGTGCTGATGAGCGACCGCGACATCCTGGCCGAGATCGCCGCCGACCGGATCGTGATGACTCCCTGGGATCCCGCGATGCTGCAGCCGTCGTCGATCGACGTGCGGCTGGACCGGTTCTTCCGGGTGTTCGAGAACCATCGCTACCCCCACATCGACCCCGCCGCCGACCAGTCCGACCTCACCCGCGAGGTCGAGCCGATCGATGACGAGCCGTTCATCTTGCACCCGGGCGAGTTCGTGCTGGGGTCGACGTACGAAGTGGTCACGCTGCCCGACGACATCGCCGCGCGGGTCGAGGGCAAGTCGTCGCTCGGCCGGCTCGGACTACTCACCCACGCGACCGCCGGCTTCGTCGATCCGGGCTTCTCCGGCCACGTGACCCTCGAGCTGGCCAACGTCGCGACCCTCCCGATCAAGCTCTATCCCGGCATGAAGATCGGCCAGTTCTGCTTCTTCCGGTTGTCCTCGCCGTCGGAGCATCCGTACGGCTCGGCGAAGTATGGCTCGCGTTATCAGGGCCAGCGCGGCCCGACGCCGTCGAAGTCCTTCCAGAACTTCCACCGCACCGCGATCTGAGGACAGCGCCCGCCCGTTTCGCACGTTCCGCATGCGACACGCCGGCGGCGATCTGCCGATCGTGCGGAACCGCCGGGTGGTTGGCGGGTCAGGCCCCGGTGGGAGCCGTGAAGGCCGAACGCAACTCACGCTGCCGGGCCCCGGGGACGTTGAGCGCCACCGTCCCGACGTGCTGCTCACCGCGGGGAGTGCTGCGGTGGTACGTCGCCACGACGCCGCCGATCAGGTCGTCCAGGTCTCCCTCGATGCGGATGTCGTCGCCCAGCTGCGGTGCTCCGAAACTCTGGAAGCGGAGATCGAGCTGATCGCTCCAGAACGACGGCACTGGGGCGAACGGCTCGGGCTCGGGGTCGCGACCTAGGAGCCGGTCGGCCAGGGTGACGGCCGCGCGCTTGCCGGTGTCGGTCGGCATCGACCAGTGCTCCACGCGCCGGGGCACCTCGTCGAGCAGCGGGTTGGGGAAGCGGGCGAGGTCCCCGACCGCGACCGCGTGCGGCGCGCCCACGATGGAGAGGTCGTTGGCGGTGAGCACGCCATCGGTGAGGTCGAGGTCGTTGCCCTCGAGCCACTCGACGTTGCAGACCGACCCGACCGCCTCGAGTACGACGTCGGCGGGCAGCCGGGTGCCGTCGGTGAGGACAACCTCGGCGACCCGGTCGTGCCCGGCGTACTCCTGGAGGCCGGGGCCGAGCACGAACTCGATCCCCGCCCCTGAGAGGTGCCTGGCCACGGCGCCGGCCAGCTCTGGACCAATGACGCGGACCATCGGCGGCCCGGCGGGTTCGACGACCGTGACCCGGTGCCCCATCCCGAGCAGCGTGCAGGCGACCTCGGTGCCGATGAAGCCGGCTCCGATCACCACCACCGAGGCACCGGGGGAGAGTGCGGCTCGCAGCGCCACGCAGTCGTCGATCGTGCGGAGGCGGTGCCTGCCCGCCTCGGGTCCGGGCACCCGGAGGACGCGCGAGCGCAGGCCGGTCGCCGCCACGAGAGCGTCGAAGTCGGAGGAGCCGCGCGACCCGTCGGAGCCCTCCCAGATGAGGGTGCCGGCCCCGAGATCGGTCCTGGTCACCCGGACACCGGTGACGAAGTCGACGTCCTCGACCCCACGGGGGCGATAGGCCAGCTGCTCGACCATCTCCGGACCCGACGGCCGGTCGACGTGCGACAACATCGCCTTGGACAGCGGCGGACGGTTGTAGGCGCGGTAGGGCTCCTCGCCGTACACCGTGACGGGGCCTTCGAACCCGGCCCGGCGCAGACCTTCGGCGGCACGGAGCCCCCCCAGAGATCCCCCGACGATCGCGACTCGCTGGCGGCTCATCGGAAGGCGCTCAGCCCGGTCAGCGCCTGGCCGATGACGAGCGTGTGCATCTCGACGGTGCCCTCGTAGGTCAGCACGGACTCGAGGTTGTTGGCGTGCCTGATCACGGGGTACTCCAGCGAGATGCCGTTGGCGCCGAGGATCGTGCGGGCCGTGCGGCAGATCTCGAGGGCCTCGCGGACGTTGTTGAGCTTGCCGAGGCTGACCTGTTCGGGCCGCAGCCGCCCGGCGTCCTTGCGGCGCCCCAGATGCAGCGCGAGGAGGTAGCCCTTGGTCAGCTCCAGAGTCATGTCGACGAGCTTCTGCTGGGTCAGCTGGAACCCCGCGATGGGCCGGCCGAACTGGGTGCGGTCCCCGGCGTACGACAGCGCGGCCTGCAGCGAGGATCGGGCCGCGCCGAGTGCTCCCCAGACGATGCCGTAGCGAGCCTCGTTGAGACACGCCAGCGGGCCGCGCAGCCCACGTGCTTCGGGGAGCATGGCGCTGCCGGGGAGGCGTACGCCGTCGAGCACCAGCTCACTCGTCACGGACGCGCGCAACGACAGCTTGTGCCGGATCTCAGGGGCCGAGAAACCAGGGGTGTCGGTGGGCACGACGAACCCCCGGATCGACGTGCCGTCACCCTCATCGACCTGGGCCCAGACGATCGCCACGTCGGCGATCGAGCCGTTGGTGATCCACAGCTTGCGGCCATCGAGCACCCAATCGGCCGCCGCGCCCGTGCCGTCACGGCGAGCCCGGGTGCGCATCGCCGACGGGTCGGAGCCGTGGTCCGGTTCGGTGAGCCCGAAGCACCCGATCGCCTCGCCGGAGGCCATCGGCGGCAGCCACTGCTGCTTGTGCTCCTCGCTGCCCCAGCGCCACACGGCGTACATCGCCAACGATCCCTGGACCGACACCATCGAGCGGATGCCGGAGTCGCAGCCCTCCAGCTCCAGGCAGGCGAGGCCGTAGTCGACGGCGCTCAGGCCCGCGCAACCGTAGCCCTCGAGGTGCATCC
>JAKFXV010000208.1 GCA_021731205.1 Nocardioides sp.
GAACCGACCACCCCGGCCTCCGCCGAGACCGGCACCACCTTCGACCTCGTGCTGCCGTGGCCCAACCCCGAGACCGTGAGCGACGCCCGCGGCGCGTTCCGGATCGCCCTGCCGCCCCGCCTGCTGCCCGACGACGGACTCGTGCTCGCGATCAGTGGCGGGAACAAGGGTGTCGAGCACGTCTTGCGGCGGATCGACCTGATCGCCGGCGACGGTGCCCTCGGGGTCATCCCACTCGACACGATCCTCGCGCCGCTGCCCACCAGTGTGCTGGCCAAGCTCAGGGCCGTCGTGCGCCCGACGACCGACGACGACGTTCTCGACAACCCCGAACAGTTCACCGAACCGGCCCCGGTCATCACGCTCGGCGACGGCGACTGCGCAGTCAACTTCCGCTCCAACTCCGGCGTGATCGACAAGTTCGGCTACTCCATGCTCGTGCGCCTGGTCGAGCCCGAGCTCAGCGGCCGCCGCCTCGGCACCCGCGTGGGCCGCGACAAGTACCTCCTGTCGGCCTCCTCGACCGGCCTGACGAAGTACCTCCCCGCCGCCGACCTCGTCGCCGCGATGAGCGCACTCGGCAACTGGGAGCTGGTCGGCCGGGTCCCGATCGAGGCCCCGATCGACGTCACGTCCTACCTCGAAGCCGTCCAGCGCAACCCCCGGATCGTGCCCAAGGCGGCCACGCTCGGCATGGGCTACATCGTCAAGATGCACCAGATCTGGATCCCCAACGGGATGTCCCTGGGCGACCTCGTCTACTCCCTGCCGCTGGCTCCCGGCGAACAGCAGCGGATCGCCGTCTCCGACGAGCGCGAGACGCTCTCGGTGCGCGAGCAGGAGTCCATGACCGCCGAGGAGTTCCAGAACTTCCGAGAGACTGCGGACAGCTCCACCAACGCCGTCTTCAACAGCGCGTTCAACGAGTCCGCGCGCGGCGGGAGCACCATGAAGACCAGCAGCGAGGCCGGCAGCATCGGCGGCGCCCTCGGCGTCGGCGGTCTCTTCGGCCCCGTGCTCGCCGGCATCGGCATCGCCGGCGGCTACTCCGACTCCACGACCACCGGCTCGACCTCGAGCTGGCAGAACGCCAGCCGTGACTACGTCTCCAACGCCTCCCAGGACTTCCACTCCGCGCTGTCTCGCAACGCGGCCGCACGTCGTACGGCGTCGCGCACCAGCGTCCGCCTGGCCACCGCCACCGAGCGGCGCGAGGTGGTCACCAAGGTGATCACCAACCACAACCACAACCACGCGCTCACCATGCAGTACTGGCAGGTGCTGCGGCACTTCCGGGTCAGCAGCCAGGTCGACGACGTCCAGCTGGTCGCCTTCGTGCCGCTCGAGCTTGTCCAGTTCCTGCCCACCGGAATGCCCCGCACCCTGCCGACCGGCTCCTACTCCCGCGACCTGCTGCTGTTCCGCTACAGCGCCCTGCTGGCCCACCACGACGTGATCAGTTCCCGGGTCTGGTGGCGCAACGAGTACGCCCATGCCTTGCGGATCCTGCAGTCGTTCGCGGGCGACCCGACGATGACCGTGCAGTCCTCCGGCGGTTCGGCCCAAGACGTCGTCAACGTCAACATCCGCGGGTCCTTCATGCCGTTCGAGGACGTCTACGTCACCGCCGTCGCCACCAACGGCGCCCGGGTCGGCCCGATCCGGATGACCGGGTCCAGCGCGCCGGTAGCCGCGGGCGCGACCTCCAAGTCGGCCCTGCTCCAGCAGCTGCGCGCCCGCCGGGCGGACACCACCACGAGCGAGACTCGCACGGCGGCCATCGCCCTGCCCGAGGCGCTCTCGCGCAGCAACCTGGCCCGTTTCGAGTTCAGCCGCAGCTTCCGAACGATGTCCTACCGGTTGTCCATGCCGTCGGGGCTCACCTTCACCGACGCGCTGGCGTACCTCCAGAACACCGCCCTCCTCGACGTGACCATGGGCGCCGACGAGCTCGAGCGCGAGCTGTCCGGGCCGCTGGTCTTCGATCCGACCGCGCAGATCGGCGCGACCACCGACCTGCTCGAGGCGTACAACGGCGTCGGCGGCACCGACGTGATGCCGGCCGTGATGCCCGTAGCCGCCAAGCGGCTCCCGCCGCAGCTGGCCTTCGCCGATCTGTTGCGGATCGAGGCGCTGCTGCGCCACGTCGTGGAGAACACCGTGGAGTACTCCAAGGCGGTCTGGCAGTCGCTGACGCCCGAGGAGCGGGCGATCATGCTCGAGCAGTACACCATCGGCGTGCCCCAGGGCGGGCTCCCGGACTCCACTCAGGAGGTGCCGCTGCTCAACTGTGTGGCCAACCAGGTGCTGGGCTACTTCGGCAACACCGCGCTGATGCCGTTCTTCATCCCGCCGGTGGTCGCCGACAAGGTCAAGTACACCTCCCGCGACGTCCAAGAGTCGCTGCTGCGCTTCCATCGGCAGGCCTACCGGCCGGCGCAGACCTCGATCACCCTGCCCGCGCGTGGCGTGCTCGGTGAGGCCGTGCTCGGCCATTGCGAGTCGAGCGAGAAGATCGACCTCACCCGGTTCTGGAACTGGCAGGACTCCCCGCCCGACGCCGCGACCGATCCCGCGACGCTCGCCGGGCTGTTCGGCGGGGGCAACCAGCTCGTCGGCTCGGCCGGTGCGCAAGCCCCGTCGGTGCTCCAGCCAGGTGGCTCCTCGATGGTCACGATCAACCAGGGCCCGGCGGCGCTGTCACCGGCCGACCTGGCCAGTGCGTTGATCGCCAGCCAGCCCGAGAGCAACCTCCCCAAGGACCTCACCGGGATCACCCAGCTCGGCACTCAGCTGGGCGTGCAGACGACGACGACCGCCGAGAGTCTGAACAAGACGATCGCCGAGGCGGGCAGCCTGGCCAAGGACGCGATGAAGTCGCTGCCCGACGCCATCCGCGCCAAGAAGGGACTGCCCGCCGGTGGCGGCACTCAGACGCCCGGCACCGGTACGCCCGGCACCGGTACGCCCGGCACCGGTACGCCCGGCGCGGGAACTCCCGGGACGGGGACCCCCGGAACGGGGACCCCCGGCTCTGACACCGTCGACGGCGGCGCCGCGCCCAACGTCTGACCGCTCGAACTCACGGACCGAAGCCCAAGCCCCAGGAACCTAACGGAGGAAGCGATGACCGAAGCCCCATCGGCCGAAGAGCGGGCCCTGGACGCGCTCACCAAGATCCTGGAGTCTGCGGTCTCCGAGGAGATGATGGCCGCCCAGCAGCTGGTGCTGCGCAGGCTGGCCACCTCGGGGGATCTGTTCCCCTCGCGGATCCCGCCGCCGCTCAACATCACCCAGATCGGCGGCTACCTCAACCTGATCGAGGACGACCCGGTGCTGTCCGCTCAGGTGCTGGCCTCCGCGCTCGGGGTGGCCGGCCCGAACCCGACACCGGGCTTCGACGCGACGCTGCCGCCGCTGTACTTCACCACCCGCGGCAACGACCGGCCGATCGGTGCGGCGCAGGCCGCGACCCCGGTGACGATCCGGATCCGCAACGACTTCGCGGCCGGCTTCGATGCCGCGATCGCGACGCTGCACGACCTCGGCGTGCTGC
>JAKFXV010000147.1 GCA_021731205.1 Nocardioides sp.
CGCATGGTGAGGAAGCGGCTGCCGCCTCCTGGAGCCGTGAGCCAACTGCCTTGGATGCGGGGGGCCTCCTCGGCGAACCATCGGAAGAACTCGCCGCCGTAGACGATCTCGGCGTGCGCCTCAGCCAACGGCTTCCCCATCTCGAGACTGATCAGCTCCGCCATCTCCTGGCGGTGGTCCATGATCGCCTCGAAGGTCCGGCGCAGGATCTCGCCACGTTCCCGAGGGGGCGTTCCCGCCCAGGAGTCCTGGGCCGACGCGGCCGCGTCCAGCGCGGCCCTCGCGTCCTCGACCGAACCGTCGGCGACCTGGCAGATGACCGATTCGTCGGCGGGATCGATGACGTCGAACACCGCTCCGCCCCGTGCGTCGACCCATTCGCCCCCGATGAAGAGTCGGCGATGTGAGGGGGGAACCAAGTTCAAACCAGTCATTTCCAGCCTCTTTCCGCGCCAATGCGCTGATCTCAGAATTGCCGAACGAGTTGTGCTTGCGCCACTAGTGCTCGCTGTTCTTGCCCAGTGTCCACCGCACATGCTCGACGTGGACGCAGGTTCGAGTCGGCCGGACCGCTGGGCGAGCCATCCGCGCCGTTAGGCTGCCAGGATGACCGAACACCCGCAGCCGGCCGCGTTGCGGGTGGGGATGGTTCCGGGAGTGATGCCCGACAAGTGGGTGCGCCGTTGGCGCGACCGGCAACGCCGTCCGCTCGAACTGGTCAACCTGGACGAGGACGCCCAGCTCGCGGCACTTGACGACGGCGACGTGCACCTGTGCTTCGTGCGGGCCCACTCGCGCACCGACGAGCACCACGTCATCCCGCTCTACGACGAGGTCCAGGTGGTGGTGCTGCCCGAGGACCACGTGCTGACGCTGATCGAATCCGTGTCCGCGGCCGACCTCGACGGTGAGTTGGTCCTGCCCCAGTCGGTGGCGCGGCTGCGACACGGGCGCGACCGGACCTACCGCCCGGTGCACGACCTGCCGCCCATCCCAGTGGGGCTCGCCTGGCGCACAGACGCCACCGACCCCGACATCGACACCTTCATCGGCATCGTCCGCGGCCGCACCGAACGCAGTTCCCGCGGCTAAGGTTCGCGCATGGACGTTTCAGGTCTCGGGTACCTGGATCCGGGCACCCCCACCGAGGGCGCCGACGCCGCTCGCACGGGGTTTGCGATCGCGTTCGGCTACCAGCCCGACCTGGTCGGGCGGGCCCCCGGCCGGGTCAACTTGGTGGGCGAGCACACCGACTACAACCGCGGCCTGTCTCTGCCGATCGCGCTCCCCCATGCGACGTACGCCGCCGTCGGGCGACGCACCGATGAACGGGTGCGCATCGCGAGTGCGCGCAGTGGCGAGGTCTGGGAATCGCCGCTCGACGAGCTCGGACCCGAGCAGCCCACTGGTTGGTGGTCGTACGTCTCGGGCGTGCTCTGGGCGATGCAGCAACCCGACCAGGACGAACCCCCGGTCACCGCTCCAGGGGTCGACATCTTCATCCACAGCACCGTCCCGCTCGGCTCCGGACTATCCAGCTCGGCGGCCCTGGAGGCGGCCGTCGCGGTGGCCGTGTGGGCGCTCGCCGGTCAGAACGGCTACGAAGAGGACCGGGCCCGGTTGGTCGAGCTGTGTGTTCGGGCCGAGACCGAGGTCGCGGACGCTCCCACCGGCGGCCTGGATCAGGCGGCCGCGCTGCTGTCAGCGCCGGGCCAGGCGCTCCTCATCGACTTCGACGAATCCTCTGCTTTCGACGTCGATCTCCACCTCGTCGATCACGGCCTCGAGCTGCTCGTCGTGGACTCCGGCGTCTCGCACGCCCTGGTCGACGGGGGCTATGGCTCCCGGCGGGCCGAGTGCGAGCGGGCCTCGGCCGAGCTCGGGTTGGCCTCGCTCCGCTTGGCGACCCTGGCCGATGCCGGGCGCCTCGACGAGCCGCTACAGCGCAGGGTGCGGCACGTCGTCACGGAGATCGCTCGCGTCAATCAGGCCGTGGCCGCCATCGACGCACGCGACTACGTCGGGCTCGGGGCCATCTTCGTTGCTTCACATGCGTCGTTGCGAGACGACTTCGAGGTCTCCTGCCCCGAACTGGATGCGATCGTCGATCGCGCCGTATCCCTCGGCGCCCTGGGAGCCAGGATGACCGGCGGTGGGTTCGGGGGCTCCGCCGTGGTGTTGGTGGAGTCAGAACGCACCGGAGCGGTCTCCTTGGGCATTGCGGCCGCGTTCCGCGATGCCGGTTGGGCGCCACCTCGGTTCCTCCGAGTCACCACTTCGGAACCCGCCGGGCTCGTCTGAGCGGGCAGCTTAGAATTCCGCCTGTGTCTGAGACAGAGCTAGCGCAGTCCCAACTCCCCGGCGGCGGCACGGTGCGCCCCATCACCCGTTGGGGCACGCCGGTCATGCACCGCAAGCAGCAGCCGGTCACGTCGTACGACGCGGAGCTGCGCGCGCTGGTCGCCGACATGGTCGCCACGATGTACGCCGCCAACGGGGTCGGTCTCGCCGCCTGCCAGATCGGGGCCGACCGTGCGGTGTTCGTCTTCGACTGTCCCGATCAGGACGGCCAGCGCATCACCGGCGTCGTGTGCAACCCCGTCATCCACCTGCCCGAGGGAGAGGATCGACACCTCGACGTGGAGGAGGAGGGCTGCTTGTCGTTCCCCGGAGCGTTCGTCGAATGCGCGCGTCCCGACTACGCCGAGGTCACCGGGACCGCGCTCACCGGGGAGCCCGTGCACGTCGTCGGCACCGGCTTGCTGGCCCGCTGCCTGCAACACGAGACCGACCACACCCTCGGCACCGTGTTCGGGGACCGGATCAGCGACCGCAACCGCAAGCGACTGACCAAGGAGCACGACAAGTTCGCCCCGGACTTCCCTCCCGGCTGGCCCACGCCCGCAGCGTGAGGTCCTACGCCGGTTGGCGACGCCGAGAGACGACATAGCACGCGATCGCGGCCGCCGCGGCGACGTTGAGCGAGTCGATCCCAGCACCCATCTCGATGACTGCACGCCGGTCGGCACTCGCCTCCCACCGCGGACTCAGACCCGTGTCCCTCAGAGCCGAGCACGAGCGCGATCCGGTCGAGACCCCGGACCGCCGTTTCGAGTGGCTCGGCATCCGCACCGAGCGTCAGGGCCACCGTGGTGAATCCGAGCTCCGTCAGCACCCGCAAGCCGTCGGCCCAGTCGTCGAGCCGGGACCACGGCATCGCGAACACCGCGCCCATGCCGACCTTCACCGAGCGCCGGTAGAGCGGGTCGGCGCACCGCGGCGCGAGGACCACGGCGTCGAAGCCCATCGCGGCGGCCGAGCGGAAGATCGCGCCAACGTTGGTGTGGTCGACGATGTCCTCGAGTACGACGACCGCCCGGGCGCCGGCGAGTGCATCAGCGAGCGGGATGGGCGGCCGGCGCCGCAGGGATGCCAGGGCGCCCCTGTGCACGTGGAACCCGGTGACCTGTTCGGCCACCTCCTCGCTCACGACGTAGCACGGCGCGCTGGTCGCCTGGAGTGTCTCGGCGAGCG
>JAKFXV010000145.1 GCA_021731205.1 Nocardioides sp.
CCAGATCCCAGCCACCGTCGACGGGCACCAACTCCTGATCGGGCAACGGCAGTGACACCCCGCCGCGCGCCCGCTCCTTCTCCTCGCGCAGCAGCCCGACCTCGCGCAACAACAGCAGCGACTCCGGCGCGGCATTCGAGTCGATCAGGGCCTGGGCCCCCGCATAGTGCAGTTGGGCACGCGACCTCACCAAGGCCCGCTCCACGCGCACGTCTGTTCCCTCACCCTCGGTGTCCACCTCGACGGTCCAGAGCAACGCCGGCCGGACCTGATCCGGAAGGAGCGAGGCCGCCCCCTCGGACAGCGCGGGCGGGTGGAGGGGGATCTTCGAGCCGGCACCATAGATCGTCTCGCCCCGAGCGTGAGCCTCCTGATCGACCGAGTCACCCGGCGTGACGAAGGCGCCGACATCGGCGATGGCGTAGTGGACGGTGAAACCGCCTCGGCTCCGTTCGATGTGCAGAGCCTGATCCAGATCTCGCGCCCCCGGTGGGTCGATCGTCACGAACTCCAGGTCGGTGCGATCGAGATCGGGCAGCCGAGGCGACTGTGCCGCCCGCTCGGCGGCCTGCTGTACGTCGGCTGGGAACCGCTCCGGCAGCCTCAGCTCGGCTCGGATCGACTGCAGTCCCGTCTCGAGTGTCGAGGAGTCGATCGCCGGCCGCGCGGACTTCGCCATGCCCGCAACCATAGGTGGCAGATCCGGGCCGCAGGTTGACCGCTAGGCTTCGTCGCCGTGCTGATCCTGCTTCCCCCTTCCGAGGGAAAGCTGGCACCCCGTCGTGGTCGGCCACTGGACTTGCCAGGCCTCGGCGCTCCGGAACTGACGGCCGCTCGTGAACGGCTGATCCGGGCCCTGCACGAGGTGTCGACCTCACCTGGCGCGCTGGCCACCTTGGGGCTGACCCCTGGACTGGCCGATCAGCTCGAGTTGAACCGCTCGCTGACAACCGCCCCGACCGCTCGCGCTGATCAGATCTACCGCGGAGTGCTCTACGAAGCACTGGGCTTCGAGACCCTCTCCCCCGGCGCCCGGCGCAGAGCCGGGGCCCGAGTCGCCATTGTGTCATCGGTGTTCGGGATCGTGCGGCCGCACGACCGGATCCCGGCGTACCGCTTGGCAGGTGGCGTGAACCTGCCCGGGGTCGGGCCGGTCTCGACCTACTGGCGCTCACACCTGGCGGACGTCGTCCCGTCCATGCTGGGCCGCGGACTGCTCATCGACCTGCGCTCGTCGACCTACGCCGGCTTTTGGCGTCCACCGCCGACGAGCAAGGCTCGAGTCGTCACGGTGCGGGTGCTGCACGAGTACGCCGGCAAGCGCGCCGTGGTGAGTCACTTCAACAAGGCGACCAAGGGGCGCCTGGTCCGAGCGCTCCTCGAGCAAGGCGAGACGCCCCGGACCCCCGCCGCGTTCGCGGCGACCCTGCAGCGACTCGGCGAGCAACACGCCTGGGTCGTCGAGCCGGGCCCACCCTCTCCCCACGGCACAGTCTTCGATGTGATCGTCGCGAGCCTGTGACTCGCCGGCGGGTCAGGCTCCCGGGTGAGCGCCCGCAGGCTCGGAGCCAGCGTTGAACTGCCGAAGTGAGGCGCGAGGCTCGTCGCCCACATCACCCTCGTCGGTGTCGTAGCGGACGACCGTGGCCGAGGCCGGGCTCACCTCCATCCGGAACACCGCCTCCAGCGGCGCGCCGAGTGCCTGCGCCACGAGCACCTTGATCGGCGTCACGTGGGTGACCACGACCAGGGTCTTCCCAGCGTGCTCACGAAGCAGTGCCGCGAGCCCGTCGAGCACTCGGGCTCGAACCTCGCGGAAGTTCTCGCCACCGCCCGCCCGGGCCCGATCGGAGGCACGCCATCGAGCGAACGCCGCCGCATCTCGCTCCATCACCTCGGCTGCGGTCAGGCCTTCCCAGGAGCCGAAGTCCATCTCCGCCAGCCGCGGCTCGAGGTGCAACGGGAGGGACCACGCCTCGGCAAGGATCTGCGCGGACTGAGCAGCCCGACGCAGCGGCGACGTCACCAAGGCGTGCGCTTGCTCTCGCAGCGGTGACAACCACCGTGCGGCTCGCAGGATCTGCTCGCGACCCTCCTCCGAGAGCACCCGATCTGCCCCGGCTCCGGCGCCGGAGAAGCGTTTGGCCGCCGTGAGATCCGTGGCTCCGTGCCGGATCAAGACCAGGGTGGTCGACGCGCCGGTGACCGGGTCCCAGCCTTGTGCCGGCGCCACCTCCGATTCGGCATCGAGGCTGGGGCCCGCGACCGTCACCCCCGACCGCAGCCCATCGAGCGCCTCGTTCGCGAGCCGATCGGCGTGCTTGTTCTGCTCACGTGGCACCCAGGTGTAGGTGGTGCCGAACGGCGCTAGCCGATGCGCTTCCGTCGCAAGCGGGACGAGATCGGGGTGCTTGATCTTCCAGTTGCCCGACATCTGCTCGACGACCAGCTTCGAGTCCAACAAGGCCTCGATGTCGGCTCCCGGGGCGTGTTCGGCAGCCAACTTCAGCCCCGCGATCAGGCCGGAGTACTCCGCGACGTTGTTCGTCGCGACACCGATGGCCCGGCCCTCCTCGGCCAACACCGCGCCGGTTGCAGCGTCGATCAAGACGGCGCCGTACGCCGCCGGGCCGGGGTTGCCACGCGACCCACCGTCGGCCCTGATCAGCACCGCCCGAGGGGTCATGGACACCTCACAGGCCCGACTCGGAGGTCCTGACCAGAATCCGCTGGCACTCCTCGCACCGGATCACTTCGTCGCTGGGACGGGCCTTGATCTGCGCCAGTTCGTGGTTGTCGAGGGTCAGGCGGCAGCCCGCGCACTGTCTCGCGCGAAGTTCTGCGGCGCCGACGCCGTCCTTGGCCTCTCGAAGTCGGTCATACAGCGCGATCAGCTCGTCCGGCAGGTCACCGACCAAGAGCACCCGCTCGCGTTCGCTCTCCGCGAGGGCCGCGTCCAGACGGGCAAGCTGTTCGTCACGCACCGCCACCAGGGCTCGACCCCGCTCATCGACGGCGGCCAGCTGGGCCAACAACGAATCGAGCAGGCCCTGGGCCTGTTCCAGCCGTTCCATGACGTCGAGTTCCTCGTCCTCCAGCACCGCGATCCGACGCTCCAACGAGACCAGCTCGTGCTGCATTCGCTCCAAGTCCTTCGGATTGGTGATCAGTCCCTGATCGATCCGCTCCTGATCTCGAATGCGGCGCGCCTTGACCAACTCGACGTCGGCATCGGCCTTGAGCTGTTCAGCGGTCAGATCCTCGACCGCCACGCGGGCGTCACGAACCTGATTGTCGAGGTCCGTCCGGGTCTGCGCGAGGGCGGCCAGTTCGGCGTGTTCGGGCAGGTGCGTGCGTTGATGTCGGGCCTGAAGGACCGCGGAGTCCACCTGCTGCAGGTCGAGCAACTTCAGTTGGGCGAACGGGTCGGCTTTCAGCGTCTGCTCCTTCAGATCCGGAAGGTCCAGGGATCGGTCGGCGTCAGGCTAACGCGAGTTGCCACCGACCCACCCACCGTCGCTGCCGTGGCCCCCT
>JAKFXV010000144.1 GCA_021731205.1 Nocardioides sp.
GCGTTCCCCAGCACCAGCACGATCATGCTGAGCGCGCCGAGGATGTGCTCATCGAGAACGGGGTTGTTCTCGGGGGGCAGCACTGCGGTCCACATCAAGAGGTAGAGGATCGCGCCGACCGTCCCGAAGACCCTCATCCCGATGCCGAACGTCAACGCGACGCCGATGCCGAGCAAGGACAACATGAACAACCAGTCGACCACGGCCAGCCCGGCCAGGTCGTTGTAGAGGGACTTGAACGGGCCGTCGGCCGCGAAGGTCAAGAAGCCTTCAGTGGGGCTACCGCCGTTGACCCAGGCGGCGTCCCCGAACCGGTCCAGCGTCCCATCGGGCGCGTACCCCGTGTGGAACCCCAAGGCCAGCAACTTGTCGAAGAACGCCCACAGGAACGTCAGCCCGAAGGCGATTCGCAACGCTGCCAGGGCCTCCCTGAACCACGATCCGAGCTCCTCGGCGGAAGCGTCGGTCGTGATGCTCCGGTCCCGGGCAGAGGGGTGGAGGATCGCTGCCACTCGCTTGTGCTCGGTTTTCATCGTCTTGCCTCTCTCTCATCGGCGGGTCCGCCGGTCTGGCGGGTCGCTGTGCCTCCAGTGCATCGCGAGGAGTGGAGTGGCAGACAGGGAAGGAAGGCGTGAGCGTCCGGGCACAAAGTCCCGAGGTGGCCCGGGGGCCGCGGGCCTACTTGAGCAGGCGCGTCGCCATCACGGCGGCTTGGGTACGCCGCTCGAGGCCCAGCTTGGCGAGCAGGCTGGAGACGTAGTTCTTGATGGTCTTCTCGGCGAGGAACAGCTGTTCACCGATCTGCCGGTTCGTCAGCCCCTGGGCGATCAGCTCCAAGATCTCGCGCTCTCGATCGGTGAGCGCGGCGAGCTCGGCCGCCTCGGGCTCGGGGTTGCGCACTCGTTCGAGCACGCGCGCGGTCAGGGCCGGGTCGATCAGCGACTGTCCGGCTGCCACCCGGCGCACGGTGTCCAGCAGGTTATGGCCGGTGATCTGTTTCAGGACATAGCCGGACGCGCCCGCGAGGATCGCTGCGAACAGCGCCTCGTCATCGTCGTACGACGTGAGGAAGAGGGCCCGGATGCCGGGATCGACCGACCGGATCTCCCGGCATACGTCGATGCCGCTGCCGTCGGGCAGTCGCCCGTCCAGGATCGCGACGTCGGGCCGTAGCGCCGGGATCCGGGCCGCCCCTTCGCGTGCGAGTCCGGACTCGCCGACGACCTCGATGTCGCCCTCGCTCTCCAGCAGCGCCCGCAGCCCGCGCCGGACCACCTCGTGGTCATCGAGCAAGAAGACCCGGATCGTTCGAGGGACCTCGTCCACACGGGAAGTCTTGCGTGTTCGGAGCCAGATCGCGAGCAGGAATTGCGGGTCTGGAATGCCGACGATCTGGAATTTCAGACCGGAGCCGTGCCGAGGCGATTGACGCTGGTCGCACGTGGCAGTGGACTCGGCTGGTGGCATTCGAGCAGATGTGGGCAGACATCGCTCCGATCGGGCGCAACGCGTCAACCGGGGGCTACTTCCGGCAACCCTTCACCAGCGCGGATTCGGAGCTGCGCGACTGGTTCCGAGGCGCGGCCCAACAGCGTGGATTCAAGGTCGAGACCGACCCGATCGGCAACCTCGTGGCTCAATGGCGGGTGCCGATGCTCAACTACACCGACGACGAGCCCGGCAAGGGAATCATGGTCGGCTCGCACTTGGACTCGGTGCTTGACGGCGGGGCGTACGACGGACCGCTCGGTGTGGTCGCCGCGTTCGCCGCCGTCGACCTGTTGCGTGAGCGCGGCTTCGCGCCGAGCCGCCCGATCCTGCTCGCGGCCTTCGCGGAAGAGGAAGGGTCGCGGTTCGGTCAGGCCTGCCTCGGGTCCCGGGTCGCGACCGGCGCCGTCGCGTGGGACAAGGCGCGGGAACTGCGGGATCCCTCGGGGACCTTCCTCGCGGACGCGGTGGACCGGATCGGGCTGGGCGACGGAGTGCCGTTGCGCTTGGACGAGCGGGTCGCGACCTTCATCGAACTACACGTCGAGCAGGGTCGGCACCTGGTCGATCGCAGTGAGCCGATCGGGGTGGGCGCGGGCATCTGGCCGCACGGGCGCTACCGCTTCGACTTCACCGGCGTCGCGAACCATGCCGGCACCACGGTGATGGAGGACCGCGCCGATCCGATGCTGACGTTCGCGATGACCGCGCTCGCGGCCAACAAGCAGGCCCGGCTGGCCGGCCAGCGGGCGACCTTCGGTCGCGTGGAGGTCTCACCCAACGCGACCAATGCCGTGCCGTCGCGGGTCACCGCGTGGCTCGATGCGCGCGCGGACACCCAGGCCGCCGTGGCGGAGATGGTCGATGCGATCACCCGCAAGGCGATCGAGCGCGCCGAGCGCGACGGCACCGACGTGACGATCACCCCCGAATCGGTGTCGGGGGCGGTCGCGTTCGACGAGGACCTGGCGCGCTGGATCGCCTTCGAGCACGACGGCTCTGACTGGCCGATCATCCCCACCGCGGCCGGGCACGATGCCGGCATCATGTCGGCTGCCGGTTTCCCGACCGCGATGCTGTTCGTCCGCAACCCGACGGGGGTGTCGCACTCGCCGGCCGAACATGCCGAGCTGGCTGACTGCCTGGCCGGCGTCGAGGCGCTGGCCGAGACCCTTCAGCGGCTCGCGTCGTGACGACGTACGTCCTGCAACGGGCGTACGTCGGTGGCGCCACCCAGGATGACGTAGCCGTCACAGTCGAGCACGGGCGGTTCACCGAGGTGATCCCTGGGGCCGACCGCCGGCAGGGCAGCTGGGTGCCGGGGCTCAGCCTGCCGGGTTTCGCGAACTGTCACTCCCATGCCTTCCATCGTGCGCTGCGGGGGCGCACCCACCATGGGACCGGTTCCTTCTGGACCTGGCGCGAGCAGATGTACGCCGTCGCCGCGCGGCTCGACCCGGACCGCTACCACGCGCTGGCGTTGGCGGCGTACCGCGAGCTGGTGGCGGCCGGTTTCACCAGCGTGGGGGAGTTCCACTACCTGCATCATCAGCCCGGGGGCACGGCGTACGACGAGCCCAACGAGATCGGCCTGCGCCTGATCACGGCCGCTCGCGAAGCCGGCCTGCGGATCGCGCTGCTCGACACCTGCTACCTCTCCAGCGGGTTCGGCGCCCCGGTCGAGGGAGTCCAGCTGCGCTACTCCGACGGTGATGTGGTCCGGTGGCGTGAGCGGGTGGACGGGCTGGTGGCTGCGGCCGATCGCGCGGGAGATCCCGGGGTGGTGATCGGGGCGGCCATCCACTCGGTCCGGGCGGTTCCGCGGGCGGACCTGGCGGCGGTGGCCGACTGGGCGGGTGGCCGTCCGTTGCACGTCCATCTCTCCGAGCAGGTCGCCGAGAACGATGCGTGCCTCGCGACGTACGGCCTGACGCCGACGGCGGTGCTGGCCGAGGCTGGAGTGCTCGGCCCGCTGACCACGGCCGTGCATGCGACCCACCTCAGTGATCAGGACATCGCGCTGTTGGGTGCGAGCGCGACCAACG
>JAKFXV010000270.1 GCA_021731205.1 Nocardioides sp.
GTGTGATCACGTTGCTCGCGATCGTGCCGTGGCTGGGTGCCCGCGAGACGTTGCCGACACCAGACGTGCGCAGCGCCGCCGGTTAGCGGACCCGTCTCAGAGGACGGGCCGGCCCTCGAAGGCCGTGCTCAACACGATCGTGGTGCGGGTGGAGACGCCGGCGGCACCGCGGATCCGGGCCAGCAGGTCTTCCAACGCCGCCGGTTTCGCGACGCGCACCTTCAAGATGTAGGACTCGTCCCCCGCGACCGACCAACAGGACTCGATCTCCTGGATCTCACGCAGGCGCTCGGGGTAGTCGTCTGGTTCGGCCGGGTCGAACGGCGTGATCGACACGAACGCCGTCAGCGGGAGGCCGAGCTGCTCGTAGTCCACCCCGGCGGCATAGCCGCTGATGAGGCCCCGGCGTTCGAGACGCTTGACCCTTTGATGCACGGCAGAAGTCGACAAACCGGTCGCCTTGCCCAGATCGGTGAAAGACATCCGGCCATCGGTGGCAAGTAGTTCAAGGATCAAACGATCGGTGTCCTCCACGCCGGATAGCCTATCGCCCGTGACCCTCCGCGGACCTCGCTTGATGCTGCTCGATACTGCCTCGCTGTACTTTCGGGCTTTTTTCGGTGTGCCGATCACAACCGTGGCTCCCGACGGCACTCCGGTCAACGCCGTTCGTGGCCTGATCGACTTCATCTCCCGACTCGTCGGGGAGTACGAACCGACCCATTTGGTGTGCTGTTGGGACAACGATTGGCGACCGGCTTGGCGCGTGGAGCTCATTCCGTCGTACAAGTCCCATCGCGTGGTCGCCGCTGTGCCGGGGCCGGCTCCGGACATCGAGGAGGTGCCCGATCCGTTGCAGCGCCAGATCCCGGTGATGCTCGACGTGCTCAATGCGCTCGGGATCTGCGTGGTCGGGGCCGACGGCTACGAGGCTGACGATGTCATCGGGACGCTCGCGACCGGGGCAGGCATGCCGGTCGACATCGTCACCGGCGACCGCGACCTGTTCCAGCTCGTCGACGACGCCGCCGGCGTGCGCGTCCTCTACATCGCCCGCGGCGTTGCCAAGCACGAGCGGGTCACCGAGAGCGTCGTTCGAGAGAAGTACTCCGTCGCAGCCCGGCAGTACGCCGACTTCGCGACCCTGCGCGGCGACGCCTCCGACGGTCTACCCGGCGTGCCGGGCATCGGCGAGAAGACGGCGGCGACGTTGCTGGCCCGGTTCGACAGCGTGTCGGGGCTGCTTCGAGCGGCCGCGGATCCGGACTCGGATCTGGCTCCGGGGCCGCGGGCGAAACTGAAGGCAGCCGCCGACTACCTCGCCGTCGCACCGAAGGTCGTGGCGGTCGCTCGCGACCTGGACCTGGGTGCCTCATGCGCCGAACTGCCCTCGACCCCCGCGGATCCCGAGGCTCTCGTCGAACTCGCTGCACGTTGGGGTCTCGACGGCCCCTTGGCCCGCCTGGTTGACACGCTCAGTCGTTGAGACTCGAGTAGGCCACCACCCCACGGCGGAGTCGGTGGATCGCCTCTCGTGCGTGCGCTCGCAGCGGCGTGTCGCCGCTCGCGTCGGCCACTTGGCCCGCGAGGTCGATCAGCTGCTTCATGGTCCGCACGAAGTCGCCAGCGGCGAGCCCCACAACAGACAGCACGTCGTCGAGGTCGTCGCCCTCGGCCCAGCGGTGTGCGGCCCAGGCGAAACCGGGGTCGGGCTCACGAAGGTAGTCAAGGGAGTGCTGGCGCTCGAGGGCGTCGAGGTCGCGCCACAGCCGGTGCATCTGCTCCGAGGCTCGCTCGACGGCCGGCCCCGGGAACCGGGGTGCGTCGGCATCCTCGGGCCGTCGGGCCTCGTAGACCAGGAGCGACAAGACCGCGGCCAGCTGGGAAGGATCCAGGTCGTCCCACAGACCCAGGCGGATCGACTCGGCCGCGAGTAGGTCCAACTCGGAGTACAACCGCATCAGGTGCACTCCGCGCTGCGTCACGCCGAGCTCGGACGAACCCCCTGCCCGCTGCGCGAGAGCCAGATAGTCGAGCGCAATCAGCACTTCGCAGACCCGGTCGAACTGTCGCGACACCGAGTTGGTGCGCTGCTGGATCCGCCGGTTGAGGGTGGCGGTGTCGCGTTGGAGCTTGAACCAGCGTTCGGCCCAGCGAGCGTGCTCCTCCCGCTCCGGACACCCATGACAGGGGTGGTCGCGGAGTCTGGCGCGCAACCGATCGATCTCGTCGTTGTCCGAGGATGGTCTCGGAGCGTCGTTGCCGCGTCGCTTCCCTGGGTACGGCGCCAGGCCGTGCGTCGCCGTCCGCAATGCGGCTGCGACGTCGCGGCGCTGTTGTGGGTTGCGCTGGCTGAACCCCTTGGGCACCCGCACCTTGGTGGTCGCTTCCACCGGGACTGTGAAGTCGACGATGCTGAGCCGCCGTGCCTGGCGCTCCGCCGTGACGACCAATGGGCGGGGCTGGTCGTCGGAAAGCCCGGGGTCGATCACGACCACCCAGCCTGCGAACTTCCCCGCCGGCACCTCGATCACGTCGCCGGGCCGTAGCCGTGCCAGGCTCGCCAGCACCTCACCACGGCGGTCGCTGCGCCGGCTGCGCGCCGCAAGCTTCTCGGCATCGGAGATCTGTCGGCGCAGCGCGGCGTACTCCATGAAGTCGCCGAGGTGGCACGCGGCGGCGTCGGCATACCCAACGAGTGCTGCCTCGGCCTTGCGGGCCTGTCGAGCCAGCCCGACGACCGCCTGATCGGCCTGGAACTGGGCGAACGACGACTGCAACAGCTCCCGTGAGCGTTCGCGACCGTAGCGGTGCACCAGGTTGACGGCCATGTTGTACGACGGCCGGAACGACGACACCAGCGGATAGGTCCGGGTCGAGGCGAGGCCGGCGACCGCGGTGGGGTTCATCCCCGGCTGCCACAGCACGACGGCGTGGCCTTCGACGTCGAGTCCGCGACGCCCGGCGCGACCCGTGAGCTGGGTGTACTCCCCCGGCGTCATGTCCGCGTGCGTCTCGCCGTTCCACTTGTCGAGCTTCTCGAGTACGACGGTGCGCGCGGGCATGTTGATGCCCAGGGCCAGGGTCTCCGTCGCGAACACCGCCTTGCACAGCCCGCGCACGAACAGCTCTTCCACACACTGCTTGAACACCGGGAGCATGCCCGCGTGGTGTGCAGCGACTCCTCGTCCCAATCCGTCGAGGAAGTCGTAGTAGCCAAGGACGTGCAGGTCCTCTTCAGGCAGCTCCTGGCAGGCCTGGGTGACGAAGTCGTGGATCTCGTGCTGCTCCTGAGGCGTGGTGAGGCGCACGTGGGCGGCCAGGCACTGCCGCACGGCGGCATCGCAGCCGGCGCGACTGAAGATGAAGATGATCGCCGGCAGCAGACCCTCACGATCGAGCCGGTCCAGCACCTCGGTGCGGCTCGGGATGTAGACCCGCCTGCCGTTGCCGACCCGCTGGGTTCGGGAGTGTCCGCGCTTGCCCGACTGCACCCGCGGGGTGCGCCGGTCGCGCAGT
>JAKFXV010000268.1 GCA_021731205.1 Nocardioides sp.
CCGCGACGGGCGGCATCCCTGAAGTCGTCGTGCACGGTGAGACCGGGTGGCTGGTGCCGATCGAACAAGCCACCGACGGCACCGGGACGCCGCTGGACCCCGAGCGCTACATCGCCGATCTGGCCGATGCGCTCAACGAGGCCGTCTCCGATCCGGATCGGGCTGCGCGCATGGGACGCGCCGGCCGGGCTCGGGCGACGACGTCGTTCAGCTGGCAGGCCATTGCCGAGCAGACCGTCGCGATCTACCGCCTGGCCGGGGCCGGCTGAGTGTTGCGGGCGTTCACCCAGGTCGACGTCTTCGGTGGGGAGTCGGCCGGGTTCGGTCGACTCACGGGCAATCCGGTGGCGGTCGTGCACGACGCCACCGGGCTCGCGGATGCCCAGCTCGCGGGCTTCGCGGCGTGGACGAACCTCTCCGAGACGACGTACGTGCTGCCGCCGACGACTCCGGAGGCCGACTATCGGGTGCGGATCTTCACGCCGCGGACCGAGATCGCCTTTGCCGGACATCCGACGCTCGGCACGGCGCACGCGTGGTTGCAGGCCGGAGGAGTGCCGGCCTGCAAGGGGATCGTCGTCCAGGAGTGCGGCGTCGGGCTGGTCCGCGTGCGTTGCGGGGAGCGGCTCGCGTTCGCCGCGCCGCCGTTGATTCGGAGTGGACCGCTCGATAGTGCGACGTACGCCCGCGTGCTGCGGGCACTGCGCTTGTCCGCCGACCAGATCCTGGACGCCGCTTGGGTCGACAACGGCGCCGGCTTCCTCGGCGTACAGCTCGCGGATGCGGCGAGCGTGCTGGGTCTGGAACCCGACTTCGCGGCCTTCGGCGACCTGGAGATCGGGGTGCTCGGGCCGCATCCGATCGAGGACCGGACCCGGCTGGGTGCCGACGTCGAAGTGCGTGCATTCGTGCCGTCGTTCAGCATTCCGGAGGATCCGGTGACCGGCAGCCTCAACGCCGGGCTGGCGCAGTGGCTCATCGGCTCGGGGGTGCTGCCGCCGTCGTACGTCGCCGCGCAGGGGACCGCGCTCGGGCGTGCGGGTCGGGTGCATGTCGAGCAGGACGGGGCCGACATCTGGGTCGGTGGCGCGACGAGGACGGTGATCAGCGGCGCGGTCGCCATCTGAGGCGGGCCGGCCGGAGGTAGCCTGACCTGGTGCAGGTCTACCTCGATCTCGTGAACCGAATCCTCACCGAGGGCACCCCGAAGTCTGATCGCACCGGCACCGGCACGCTCAGCGTTTTCGGGCATCAGATGCGGTTTGACCTGGCGGCCGGATTCCCCCTCGTGACGACGAAACGGATCCACACCAGGTCGGTGTTCGGCGAGTTGTTGTGGTTCCTCCGCGGGGACACGAACGTGAAGTGGCTGCAGGACCGGGGCATCACGATCTGGGACGAGTGGGCCGATGCCGACGGCGACCTCGGCCCGGTCTATGGCTATCAGTGGCGCAGCTGGCCGACGCCCGATGGCCGACACGTCGACCAGATCGCGCAACTGGTGGAGCAGCTCCGGGTGAACCCGGACTCCCGGCGGCACGTCGTGTCGGCGTGGAACGTCGCCGACATACCTCAGATGGCACTCGCCCCGTGTCACACGCTGTTCCAGTTCTACGTCGCTGACGGCCGGCTGTCGTGTCAGCTGTATCAACGCTCCGCGGACGTGTTCCTCGGCGTACCTTTCAACATCGCGTCGTACGCCTTGCTCACCCAGATGATGGCCCAGGTGACCGGCCTCCGAGTGGGTGACTTCGTGCACACCTTGGGCGACGCGCACCTCTACACCAACCACTTGGAGCAGGCCCGACTCCAACTGAGTCGAGAGCCGCGAGCGCTGCCCACGTTGCGACTCAATCCCGCCGTTACAGAGCTCGACGCCTTCGAGCTCGAGGACATCGAACTCGTTGACTATGACCCGCACCCCGGGATCAAGGCCCCCATCGCCGTATGAGTGACGCCTCGGCGAGATTTGGTGACGCGTCGACCGGATCTACTGACGCCTCGGCGGGATTTGGTGACGCCTCGACCGGATTTACTGACGCCTCGGCGAGATTTGGTGACGCCTCGGCGGGGGGGCGGAAGGTGGTGTTGGTCGCGGCGTACGCCGCGAACCGGGTGATCGGGAGCGAGGGCTCGATCCCCTGGCACCTGCCTGAGGACTTCGCCCACTTCAAGGCAGTGACGATGGGGCACACCCTGGTGATGGGCCGGGCGACCTACGACTCGATCGGGCGCCCCCTGCCCGGACGCACCACGATCGTGATCACCCGGGACCTCGCCTGGTCCGCCGGCGGCGTGCTGGTTGCGAACTCCTGGCCCGCCGCGCTGGCGCTCGCCTCGGAGTTCGAGGGGGACGTGATGGTGGCCGGTGGGGCGCAGATCTACGCGTTGGCCCTGCCCGATGCCACTCACCAGATCCTTACGCTGGTTCATGCGAGTCCTGCTGGCGACACGACGTACCCCGTCTTCGACTCCGACCAGTGGACCGAGACTCGGCGCATCGATCGCCCGGACTTCTCGTGGGTCTGGCTGGCGCGCCGTCACCTCATGATCGACGCGACGTAGTCCCGGGCAGCTTCCAGCCGAGCTCGCTCGGACGCGGGGAGGCCGACCCTCGAGAGGCGCCGCTCGACATCCCAGACCCGGAACCGCGAGCCGGTGTCGATCAGGGTCGGGCGGTACGTCGGTCGCAGCGCCCGCACCGGCCCGTTGCCCGATCGGACCAGGGTGACCTCTGCGATCAACCCCACATCCACCCCGCGCGCGACGGTCGCCTGATCGGCAAGGCTGTTGCCGAGCCCGAAGATCACCCAGGTTCGTCCGAGCTTCCGGATCGGTTGAACGACGTGGGCGTGGTGGCCATAGATCACGGTGATGGCGGGGGAGCGTGCCAGTCTGCGGGCGAGTTGTTGTTGAAAGGCGTCCGGGGTGTTGCGGTACTCCGTGCCCCAGTGCAGCGCGACCAGGACGGCATCCGCACCCGATCGGCGTGCGCGGCGGGCGTCGGCCACGATCCCCCTCGCCGAGATCAGGTTGACCGACCACGGCTTGTCGGGGTCGACGGCGAGCCCGTTGGTGCCGTAGGTGTAGCTGAGCCACCCGATGCGCAAGCCGTCTCGAGCGAACGTGGTCAGTGACCCGGCCTCGGCCGGCGTGCGCGCCGTACCCGTGTGGGCCAGCCCGTGGGCGTCGAGGGTGTCCAGGGTTCGCACGAGGCCGGCGTACCCCTGATCGACGGCGTGGTTGGAAGCGGTCGAGCAGCCGTCGTACCCGATCTCGGCGAGGGCCTCGGCGACCTGAGGTGGCGCGGAGAACTGAGGGTACGACCGGAACGGGCCAGCGGGATCCGCGAGCGGCACCTCGAGGTGGCACAGCGCGAGGTCGGCCCCCTGAATCGTGGGGTTCAACGGTCGCAGTAGAGGCTCGAAGTCGAACCCGTTCCGGGTGCGGGCCGCATCCCAGACGCTGTTGTGGATCAAGACGTCCCCGGTGAGGGCGATCGTCACTCGTTGCCGGGGA
>JAKFXV010000069.1 GCA_021731205.1 Nocardioides sp.
CCCCCGGACCTGGCCGCCAGCTCCGGGGGCGCTCCGCGCGCGATGAGGCGGTCGCGTCGGCCGTCGTACGCCGCCAGCTCGCGGCCGACCATCAGCTCCGGGAGCGCCGCCATCGTGGCCTGGACCGGGGCAGCGAAGAACTCGGCTACGGCGGCACTGTCGAGCTTCCCGCGACGTCTGGTGACGAGCCAGCGCGAGGCGCGTTCGACCAGGGTCCGCATCTCGATCCGCATCCGGGTCTGGACCGCGGCATCGAGCCGGTTGTCCCAGGACTTGAGCTCGTCGCGCCAAGCGAGCGAGCCGAAGATCTCCCGCGCCACGAAGTTGGCCGCCGTCAACTCCGAGGCGCTCGCCCCGGTCTCGCCCGCCAGTCGCGTCCCGAACGTCATGCCCGCGCCGTTAACCAGGTCGTTGACCACCTGAGTCACGATGATCTCCCGCTTGAGCGGGTGGTCGAGCATCTGCGCCTGGAAGCGCTGTTGCATCTGGGATGGGAAGTAGGCCACAAGGTCGGCATGCAAGAACGGGTCGTCGGGCAGGTCGGAGGCCAACAACTCGTCGGCCAGCACGATCTTGGTCCACGCGAGCAGCACCGACAGTTCGGGAACCGTCAGCCCGTCACCCCGCTCGAGCCGCAACCCGATCTCCTTGGCAGAGGGCAGCGCCTCCAACTCTCGATCGAGCACCCCGTCGCGTTCGAGCCGGCTGATCATCTCCGCGTGCACGTGCAACAGGTCCGGGGCGTTCGCCGCCGCATTGGCCAAGGCGAGGTTCTGCTCGTAGTTGTCGCGCAACACGAGCGCGGCGACTTCGTCGGTCATGCTGGCCAGCAACTCGTTGCGTTGCTTGCCGGTGAGATCGCCCGCCGCCACGACTCGGTCCAAGAGGATCTTGATGTTGACCTCGTGGTCGGAGGTATCCACCCCGGCGGAGTTGTCAATGAAGTCGGTGTTGATCCGACCGGCGGTCTCGTGTCGCGGCGCAGTCTCGTCGAGACCCGTGGCGACACGGCCGCCCGCCAAGGCGTACTCGATGCGCCCGCGTTGGGTGAAGCCCAGGTTGCCGCCCTCGCCGACGCACCGCGCGCGCAGTTGCGAGCCGTTGATTCGGATCGCGTCGTTGGCCTTGTCGCCCGCCTGCGCGTCGGTCTCGCTGGTGGACTTGACGTAGGTCCCGATGCCGCCGTTCCACAGCAGGTCGACCGGCGCTTGCACGATGGCTTTCATCAGTTCGGCAGGCGTCATCGTCGTGACCGCCGAGTCGATGCCCAAGGCCGACACCATCTGGGCGGACACCGTGATGGCCTTCGCCGATCGGGGGAAGACGCCACCGCCCGCCGAGATCAGCGCCGCGTCGTAGTCCTGCCACGACGACCGAGGCAGTGCGAACAGCCGCGCCCGCTCGGCGTACGACGTCGCGGGGTCGGGTGTCGGATCGATGAAGATGTCGCGATGGTCGAAGGCTGCCACGAGCTGGGTGTGTTCCGAGCACAGCAACCCGTTGCCGAAGACGTCGCCGGACATGTCTCCGATGCCGACGCAGGTGAAGTCCTCGCGTTGACAATCGACGCCCATCTCTCGGAAGTGACGTTGGACCGAGACCCACGCTCCCCGAGCGGTGATCCCCATCGCCTTGTGGTCGTAGCCGACCGAGCCGCCGGAGGCGAACGCGTCACCGAGCCAGAACCCGTGCTCGGTCGAGATCCCGTTGGCGATGTCGGAGAAGGTTGCAGTCCCCTTGTCCGCCGCGACCACGAGATAGGGGTCGTCGCCGTCATGGCGTACGACGTCGCGCGGCGGGACGACTTCGCCGTCCACCAGGTTGTCGGTGATGGCGAGCAACGACGAGATGAACAGCTTGTAGCAGGCCACCCCTTCGGCCAACCACCCCTCGCGATCACCCGGATCGGGCAGCTGTTTGCAGAAGAACCCGCCCTTCGCGCCGACCGGCACGATGACGGTGTTCTTGACCATCTGGGCCTTCACGAGTCCGAGCACCTCGGTCCGGAAGTCGTCGCGCCGGTCCGACCAACGCAACCCCCCGCGGGCCACTGCGCCGAAGCGCAGGTGCACACCCTCGACGCGTGGGGCGTAGACGAAGATCTCGAAGGCGGGTCGGGGCTGGGGTAGGTCCGGCAACGAGGCGGGCTCGAGCTTGAAGGCCAGCGACGCGCGCGGCTCACCGGTGACCGGGCGCTGGTAATAGTTCGTGCGGAGCGTCCCCAGCACGTGTGCGAGGTAGGACCGAAGAATCCGGTCGTGGTCGAGGCTGGCCACGTCATCGAGCGCACGGTGGATCCGACCCTCGATCTGTTCGCATTCCGAGGCCCGCACCGGCCCTGCGATCGAGGGATCGAAACGGCACTCGAACAGCGAGATCAGCAGTCGGGTGATGTCGACGTTCGCGACCAACGCCTCTTGGATGTAGTCCAACGCGAAGGGGGTACTCCCCTGCTTCATGTACTTCGCGTAGGCCCGCAAGACGGCGACCTGATGCCAGTCGAGCTCAGCTGCGAGGACCAGGCCATTGAACCCGTCGGTCTCGCTGTAGCCGTCCCAGATCGCCTGCAACGCGTCTGAGAACAACCGTCGCGAACGATCCGGATAGTCGGTGGGATAGCGGAGGCCGAAGTCATAGATGTACGACGCGCGCGCAAGGTTGTCGAGCTCGTAGGGCCGCTCGTCCACCACCTCGACTCCCATGGAGGTGAGCATCGGGAGCACTCGCGATAGCGAGATGGGTCGGCCGATCCGATAGACCTTCAGCCTCGACTCGCCACGACCGGCGCCGAGCTCTTCGTAGACCGACAGGGCCAGCCCCTCGTCACCGGCGATGCTCTCGAGGCGCACCAGGTCGACAGCAGCCGTGTCGGGGGTGAAGTCCTCCTTGTAGGCCTCGGGGAACGAGTTGAGGTAGGTGCGCGCGAGCCGCGAGCCGCTTTCCTCGCCCAGCTCGGCGAGCACGGCCAAGGAGAAGTCGTCCTTCCACGACCTCGCCGCCTCGGACAACTTGCGCTCCAGCTCGACGATGTCGAAGTCGGGGATGAGTCGCCCTTTCGGGGGACGAGCCACAAAGTGCACCTGAGCCATCAGGGATTCGTTCATCCGCACCGAGAACTCGACAGAGGCTGCACCCAACGACTCCTGGAGGATCGCGGCGAGCTTCTCCCGCACCCCCGTGTTGTAGCGATCCTGCGGTAGGTAGATCAGGCAGGACACGTAGCGGCCGTAGGTGTCGCGACGGGTGAACAGTCGCAGCTGACGGCGTTCGCGGGTGAGCATGACCGCCTCGGCGATGGGCACCAGCTCGTCGGGTGGGGTGTAGAACAGCTCGTCTCGGGGATAGTTCTCCAGCACGTTGAGCAGCGACTTGCCGGCATGGCTGGCGTCGTCGCAGCCCACTTTGGCCAAGACTTCGGCCACCTTGTCCCGCAGCAAGGGGATCCGGGTGACCGACTCGGTGTAGGTGGCCGAGC
>JAKFXV010000110.1 GCA_021731205.1 Nocardioides sp.
AGCCTGGATGCGTGAGCCAGCGCAAGCCGGGTCCGCCCAACCTGCGGGTGCGGTCGAGCATGTCCGGCGAGACCGCCGCGGCTGCCGCCTGGCTGGAGGAGGCCCTCACCGTCCCGCCCGACACCGAGGCGGCCGCCTTCTTCGACGTGGACAACACCGTGATGCGCGGCGCGAGCGTCTTCCACTTCGCCCGTGGCCTCTACGACCGGGGTTTCTTCAGCACCCGGGATCTGGTCGGTGCGCTGTGGATGCATACCTACTTCCACCTGACCGGCAGCGAGGACCCCGAGCACGTCGCCGCCGCTCGGAGCACGGCGCTGCGGATCATCGCCGGGCACCGCGTGCAGGAGATCGAAGAGCTCGGAGAGGAGATCTTCGACGAGGTAATGGCCGAGCGGATCTGGCCGGGCACCCGGGCGCTGGCCCAGCTGCACCTCGACCAGGGGCAGCGGGTCTGGCTGGTGACCGCCGCCCCGGTGGAGGTGGCCCGGATCATCGCGCGTCGCCTGGGACTGACCGGAGCGCTCGGAACGGTGGCCGAACAGGCCGACGGGGTCTATACCGGTCGGCTCGTCGGCGACCTATTGCACGGACCTGCCAAAGCCGAGGCGGTGCTGGCTCTGGCCGCTCGCGAAGGGCTCGACCTCAGCCGGTGTTCGGCGTACTCCGACTCGGTCAACGACCTGCCGATGCTCGGCCTCGTGGGTGACCCGTGCGCGATCAACCCGGACGCGCGCCTGCGCGCTCACGCGCGCGCGGCCGGGTGGCGGATCCACGACTACCGCACCGGACGCAAAGCGGCCCGCGTGGGTGCCTTGTCCGGCCTGGCGCTGGGCGCTGTCGGCGGCGTCGTGGCTGCCGGGCTGGCCGGCCTGCGGCGCGGCGGACGCGCTGCCGGCCATGTCGACGAACCCCGCTGAGCGGGACACATGCACCAATTTGTGACTAGGCAGGTGGTGTTTTCGGTCGCGGGGCGTGGCATCCTGCAGTTCTGAATTCATCGTGAGGAGATGACCATGCGCACTCGATCGCTCACCCGATCACTCACCCGCAGGCTCGTGCCCGCCGTCCTCTCGGTCAGTCTCGGTCTCGCGCTCGCCGGCTGTGGCGGAGATGACGCGGACGCCCCTGCTGCTGTTGACGGTGACGGCGTGTGCGCCACCACCGACGCCGCCGACGACCTGCTCGCGGAGGTGTGCGACCGCGGGGAGCTCGTGGTGTCCACTGATCCGGCGTACCCGCCCCAGTCCTCGCTCAACGAGGAGAGCGGCGACTACGAAGGATTCGACATCGACGTCGCCACCGAGATCGCCGACCGACTCGGAGTCGACATCGCCTGGGAGACCCCCGCGTGGGATGTCCTGACCGCCGGCAGTTGGAACGGTCGCTGGGACATGAGCGTCGGCTCGATGACGCCCACCAATGACCGGCAGGCCGTGTTGCACTTCACGGCGCCGTACTACTACACGCCCGCAGTCGTGGTCGTGAACTCCGACAACACCACGATCGCGGACCTCAGCACCGACTTGGACGGCGCCGACATCGGTGTGTGCAGCGGCTGCACCTACGAGCAGTTCCTCGACAAGTCGCTCGCGATCGACGGGTTCAGCTTCGACTTCATCATCGACGACGCGAAGATCACCGGTTACGACACCGACACCACCGCGCTGCAGGACCTCGCGGTCGGCGACGGCTCCCGGCTCGACGCGGTGATCACCTCGCTGACCACCGCCGAGGGTGACATCAATGCCGGGAGCCCCGCGAAGATCGTGGGCGACCCGGTGTTCTACGAGCCGCTGTCGGTGGCCTTCGACAAGTCGTCCGAACTCGACCCGGTCAGCCTGAAGGAGGCCGTGGACGGGATCGTGGCCGAGATGCACGCCGACGGCACGCTCACTGCGTTGTCGGAGAAGTGGTACAACGGCGCCGATCTGACCGTCCAGCAGTAGCCGGTCGTCGTGGACTCTGGGGGGTTGCCCGAGCGTCTGGCCCAGGCCAGCGCCCGGGTGCCCTTTCGGCTCAAGGTGGCGGTCGTGTGGGCCGCGATCTTCGGAGTACTGGCTGCGTTCTTCTGGGTGGCTGCGTTCGATCTCGGCTGGATGCTCGACAAGTTCTGGTTCATCGCCCAAGGCCTGAAGTACACCGTCTACATCGCTCTGGGCGGCATCGTGCTGGCCTGCGTGCTCGCGACCCTCGGGGCGTTGGCAGCGACCTCACGCAATCCGGTCTCCAACGGGATCGCCGGCTTCTATGTCTCGTTCTTCCGGGGCACGCCGCTGATCGTCCAGATCTTCCTGCTCTATCTGGCGCTGCCCCAGATCGGCAGCAACCTTCGCGATCGTTTCCCGAGTCTCTCCCGTGACTTCGAGCAGGCCTTCGTGCTCGACGCCCTGGTCGCGGGCACCCTCGCGCTCGGGCTGAACTACGGCGCGTACATGACCGAGATCTTCCGGGCCGGCATCCAGTCGGTCAGCGGCGGCCAGTCCGAGGCCGCCGACGCCCTCGGCATGAGCTACGGCCAGAAGATGCGGCGAGTGATCCTGCCGCAGGCCTTCCGGGTGATCATTCCGCCGACCGGCAACGAGTTCATCGCGATGATGAAGGACACCGCGCTGATCTCGTTCATCGGAGCCCCGCTGTTGCAGGCCGAGATCTTCCGGCGGGCGACCCTGGTCGGCAAGCGGGACTTCCAGAGCCTCGAGGCGATGCTGGTGGCCGCGGGGCTGTACTGGGCCTTGACGGTCGTCTTCACGTTCTTCCAGCGCAAGCTCGAAGCCAAGCTCGAGGCCGGGTACGTCCGCACCGCCCTGCCGACGGGAGGCAACCACTGATGGTCGACACCAACGGCACCCGCCTGCCGGCCGACGTGGTGGTGCGCTGTCGCGATATTCACAAGCGGTTCGGAGCCCTCGAGGTCCTCAAGGGAGTCGATCTCGACCTGCACCGCGGCGAGGTCGTGGTCATCTTCGGTCGGTCGGGATCGGGCAAGTCGACGCTGCTGCGCTGCGTGAACTTCCTGGAGGATCCGACCAGCGGGACCATCGAGGCCGCCGGGCTGAGCCTGACCGGCGGACACCGGACTCGCTTCAAGCGGGCACAGATCCGTCAGCTGCGGCTCAAGGTGGGCATGGTCTTCCAGCAGTTCAACCTGTTCCCGCACATGACGGTGCTGGAGAACCTGATGGCCGCTCCCCTGCTGGTCGCCGGCACTGACAAGACCGAGCTGCGCGAGCGCTGCGGCGTACTCCTCGAGCAGGTGGGCCTGAGCGACAAGGCCGACCAGCACCCGATCCGGCTCTCAGGTGGCCAGCAGCAGCGGGTCGCGATCGCTCGCGCTCTGGCGATGAAGCCCGAGGTCATGTTGTTCGACGAGCCCACGTCTGCGCTGGACCCCGAGCTGACCGGGGAAGTGTTGTCGGTGATGAAGTCGTTGGCGCGCGATCTTCATA
>JAKFXV010000016.1 GCA_021731205.1 Nocardioides sp.
CGGGCATCAGGTCATCGCCGGGCCCGGACGGGAGGGGTAGCCCGTCGGGGACCGGGGCTTCGTAGCCGAGGGTGCCCACCTCGAAGGACCAGACCCGCTCCATCACCTCCAGCGTCAGCTCCACCCAATCGGGCACGGCCGGGTCGTCGGCGGCGGCCGCCGCTGGTGGCGCATCGGCCCCCGTCTCGGTCCAATGGACGCACACGTGGGGTCCGCACAAGGTGCGGTCGGGGTCGCTGGCCCAGGTGTTGTAGGGGTCGGTGAAGACGCCGTCGCCGTCCGGGCGCGCCAGCAGCGCTGCGGCACGCCGGCGCTCGGCCGGGCTGAGCTCGTCATAGACCGCCAACAGTTCCGCCGCGACCAACGAGGGGCTCTCCTCGGCCAGGGAGGCCGGAGAGTTGCCTGATGGAGCGGCGTGCTCACCGCCGAACACCTGCTCCGCCTCGGCCAAGACTTCGGCAGGGTCCGGGGCCTCAGACTCCTCGGCGGCTGATGGCACTCCCACAGCCGGGTCGGGAGTCGTCGGCGCCGACTC
Source organism: Nocardioides sp. (assembly GCA_021731205.1). GTDB lineage: Bacteria > Actinomycetota > Actinomycetes > Propionibacteriales > Nocardioidaceae > Nocardioides. Next base: position 536 of record JAKFXV010000016.1, read on the forward strand.
CTCGGCGGACGCTCCCGGTACGCCCATGATGGCCGTGCTGATGAAGAGCGCGGCGATCAGCGTGCCGGCGGGTTCCGAGAGGCGCATTCGAGGAGGTTAGCCCACTGGTCCCTGCGACTCGGCGGGCTGATGCGCTCAGGCCCCGGAGATCTTTTCGATCAGCGCGGTGGTGGAGATGGCCGGCGTGCGTGGGAGGTAGACGACCTCGCAGATGTCGGCGAACTCGTCGAAACGCCCGGCCCAGTCGTCACCCATGACGAGCACGTCGGCGGCGTACCGCTCGATGTATTCGCGCTTCTGCTCCAGGCTCTCCTCAACGAACACTTCCGACACGGGCTTGAGGGCCGCGACGATCGCCAGCCGCTCCGCCTGACTGAACACCGGGGCCCGGCCCTTCTTGGCCACGTTGAGCGCGTCGGCCGAGACCCCGACCACCAGGCGGTCACCCAGGGCCGCCGCGCGCTCGATCACCCGGAGGTGCCCGACGTGGAACACGTCGAAGGTGCCGAAGGTGATGACCGTGCGTGCCATGAGCACATCTTCCCAGTTGCGCCCGGTTTGAGAGGATCGGCCCACGATGACCTCCACACCGCTTTCGATCATCACTCCCGACCCGGCCGCCGACGACCAGCGTCGGCGCGCCTTGAGACGGATGCGCACGGTCGCGGTCGGACTGCTGGTGGTGGCGGCGCTGGTGTACGCCGCGACGATGGGCGAGGACGGCTTCCTCGGCTTCGTCAACGCCGGGGCCGAGGCCTCCATGGTCGGGGCCATCGCCGACTGGTTCGCGGTCACGGCCCTGTTCAAGCATCCGCTCGGGATCCCGATCCCGCACACGGCGCTGATCCCCAAACGCAAGGCCGAGCTGGGTCGCAGCCTGCAGGAGTTCGTCGGCGAGAACTTCCTGCAAGAAGACATCATTCGTGACCGGATGGCCGCGGCCGACGTCTCGCGACGCCTCGGGGGGTGGCTGGGCGATCCCGTGAACGCGCAACGCGTCGTCACCGAAGTAGCCGACGTCGCTGTCATCGCCTTGGGCAAGGTCAAGGACGAACATGTCGCCGACTTCGTGAGTGAAGCCCTCGTGCCCCGCTTCCGGGAGGAGCCGATCGCGCCCCTGCTGGGTGGCTTGCTGACCGAGATCCTGCGAGACGACCTGCACCACGGCGTGGTCGACCTGGCCCTCGACGAGCTGTATCGCTGGCTGGTCGCCAATCCAGACACCTTCGCCGAAGTGCTCGGCGAGCGCGCCCCCTGGTGGTCACCCCCGCGGCTCAACGAGGCGGTCACGGGCCGACTGCACTTCGAGGCGGTGCGATGGATCGAGGACATCCGTGCCGATCCGCGGCACCACGCACGGGAAGCGCTCGACTCGATGCTGGCGCAACTGGCCCAGGACCTGCTGTTCGATCCCGACACCCAGGAGCGTGCCGAGCGGCTCAAGGAGCGAGTCCTCGATCATCCCGCCGTGTTGGCCACCGGGATCTCGGTCTGGAACGCCCTGCGCCGGGCCCTGCTGGGCTCCCTGCTCGATCCTGCGGGTGCGGTGCGGACCAGGCTGATCAAGGAGCTCTCGGCGTTCTCCGATCGGCTGGCCGCGGAGTCCGACCTGCGCGCAAGGCTCGATCAGCTGGCCGCCGACCTGATCGTCTTCGCCGTCGCGAGGTACGGCGCCGAGGTCACCACCGTGATCACCCACACCATCGATCGCTGGGACGGTCGCGAAGCCGCCCGCAAGATCGAGCTGCACGTGGGCCGGGATCTGCAGTTCATCCGGATCAACGGCACCATCGTCGGAGGCCTCGTCGGCGTGCTGATTCACGCGGCGTCGCTGGCTCTCGCGGCGTGAACCGGGGTTAGGCGACGCCGATCAGGTCGACGACGAAGATCAGCGTCTCGCCCGGCTTGATCACGCCACCGGCACCTCGGTCGCCGTACGCCAGATGGGGCGGGATCACCAGCTGCCGGCGGCCGCCGATGCGCATGCCTTCGACACCCTGGTCCCAGCCGGAGATGACCTGGCCGACGCCGAGTCGGAAGCGCAACGGGTCACCTCGGTCGTACGACGCATCGAACTGCTCGCCGGTGGAGTGCGCGACGCCGACGTAGTGCACGCTCACGGTGCTGCCGGCCGTAGCCTCCGCACCGTCGCCGATGGTCAGGTCGGTGACGACCAGCTCGGCGGGTGCCTCGTAGTCGGGGAAGTCGATCTCGGGCTTGGTCATGACTGGTGGACGTAGCTGTCGAGTTGATCCCGCTCGAACTCGAGTTCGGCCATCCGGTTCTTCACGACGTCGCCGATGCTGATGATCCCGACCAGGGCTCCGGACTCGACCACCGGGATGTGCCGGATGCGATGGTCGGTCATCACGCGCATCAACGACTCGATCGTCTCGTCGGGTTCACAGGTCTTCACCTCGGCGGTCATGATCACCGAGACCGGCCCGTCCACGACGGACGCATCGCGGTCGAGGTGGCGGACCACATCGCGTTCGCTCACGATTCCGGCGACCGACGAGCCGTCGGTGCTGACGATCAGGGCGCCGACATTGTGCTCGGCCAGCAGCGCCACCAACTCGCGGACGCTGGCGTCGGGCGAGACAGTGACGACCTCGGGGGAGGGCTTGGCACGGAGTACGTCGCTGATCCTCATGTGGTCACGTTAATCCGAGTCGGACCCGGAAGGAAACAGATCGTGGACCGAGGCCGAGCCGAGCCGAGGTTGCTCCGGGTCGAACTCGTCCGACATCGCCCCCAAGAAGCCCAGGGCCGCATCGTGAAGATGGCCGTTGCTGGCGAGTGCGCTGTGCCCGAAGGGCCCGTCGTTCCCGTCGAGCCCGGTGAAACGGCCGCCCGCCTCACGCACGATGATGTCCAGCGCGGCCATGTCATAGACATGCAACTCGGGTTCC
>JAKFXV010000102.1 GCA_021731205.1 Nocardioides sp.
CCCCAGCACCATGTGGTCGAACCCGAGCCGGACGAACTCCACCGGCGTCGCATCGGCCGCGTCACCGCCGATCCCGTGCGCGAGCACGGCCCAATCCCCTGCCATGTGTGTCCCGTCGTCGATGTCTAGTGCCGCAGCTCGGTCCGGATCCGGCTGCGATTGTCGCCGGTTGCCCGCACCTCGTAGACGAGGTACGCCACCAGCGTTCCGGCCAGCAGCGTGAGCGCTGCGATCGCCGAGATCTCAGTGCCGAGCGGGACGAACGCGACGAGTATGCCCGCCAGCCCCAACCGGGACCGATTGAACTGCCCCATGTTGCGTCGCCGGAACGCCGACAGGGACACCGCGAACAGTGCCACGCCGCCGAACATCGCGGCCGACGACTCCAGATAGAGGGCGTGATCGGTGTCGCCGAGGGTCTTCTTCAGGCCGAGCGCAACCAGGACGATGCCGGCCACCATGGGGAAGTGCAGGTAGGAGAAGGCATCACGCGCGAGCCGGTTCTGCTCCAGGCCGATCGGCGCCGACTCGAGCCGGTGCGCCGCCACCAGCGCCACGACGTCGAAGTACAACCACCACAATGTCGCCGCGACCGCCGTCCCGAGCACGCCCGCGAGCACGACCTGGGCATCGACCCCGTGGGAGGCCCCGACGCCGATCGCGACGATCGACTCGCCGAGCGCGATGATCACGATCAGTCCGTGCCGTTCGGCGAAGTGCTCGGCCGACAGCCGCCACCCCGACGAGTCGATGATCAGGACTCCGCCCCAGTCGATGAGCAGCGCCAACGCCCACAACCCGAGCTGCAGCGCACCGTCCGCGAACGCCGCCGCGACCAGCGGGGCGACGCCCAGCGTCGTGCTCACGCCGAGTCCGATGACCGAGTGCCGGAGGTTCGGGTCGTCGCCGCTCGCGAGGATGAACAGCGCAACCTGGCCCAGGCGGACCACGGCGTACGACGCCGCGAACAGCAGGCCGAGATCGCCGTACACCTGCGGCACGCACAGCGCCGCCACGAGCATCGCCGCCATCGACACGAAGATGGCGATGCGGACCTCGCCCTCCTCCGGATCGACCACGCTGGTCAGCCAGGCGTAGCCCACCCACGCCCACCACAGCGCGGCGAGGACGAGCAGCCCACGGGTGATCCCGAGCCACGAGAGGTCGTCGGCCATCAGCGCGGTGCACTGGGTCAGCGCCAGCACGAAGATCAGGTCGAAGAAGAGTTCGAGCGGGGTGACCTTGGCGCCATCGCCGCGCAACGTCGGCGTGTGCCGGCGCGGCTGCGGGTCGGTCGCGCTCACCGGCCCAGTTTGCCATGCGGGCCGGACCGGTACGTTGATCGCCATGACGGCACCCCACGGGTCGGGAGCACCACCACTTGGCCAGATCGCTCAGATCCTGCGCTACCCCGTGAAGTCGATGCTCGGTGAGTCGCTGCCGTCCGTCGACGTCATCGAGCACGGGTTCCCCGGCGACCGCGGGCTGGCCTTCGTCGACGACGCGACCGGCAAGGTCGTCAGCGCGAAGCTGCCGTCGCGGTGGCGCGCGATGCTGCAGTGCTCGGCCCACATCGTCGGGTACGCCGCCACGATCACCCTCCCCGACGGCTCCGAGCTGAGCGCCGACGACGAGACCCTGGAGGACCGCGTCTCCGAACTGCTCGGCACCCGGGTCACCCTCGAGGACACCCGGCGCGCCGGCGACACCGTCGTCCGGTCGGTGCCCGAGGAGGTGATCGAGCAGGGCCTCGACGCCGAGGTCGACTTCACCCTGCTCGAGCTCGCCGCCGCCAGCCCCGAGGGGAGCTTCGTCGACTACGCGCCACTGCACCTGATCACCTCGGCCACTCTGGCCGCGGTCTCCGCCGAGGCCGGTCACGACGTGCCACCCCAGCGCTACCGCCCCAACCTCGTCATCGACCTCGACGACGGCACCGGGTTCGTCGAGAACGACTGGGTCGGCTCGACGTTGCGGATCGGCCCGACGCTGGTCGTGCGCGTCGTGCTGCCGACCCCGCGCTGCGCCGTCCCGACACTGAGCCACGGCACCCTCCCGGGCGACCACCAGGCCGTCCAGGCACTCAACCGGGTCAACCGGATCCACGTCGAAGGCTTCGGTGTGCTGCCGAGCGCCGGGGTGTACGCCGAGGTGGTCACCCCCGGGCGGATCAGGGTCGGGGATCGCGTGACGCTGGGTTGACCGCCTCGGTGGTCGCGCGAAGCGCGGCCACCGCTTGACCACCGAACGACCCGAGCAACAATCCCAACGCGGCACCGACCATCCCGGCCGCCCACGCGGTCGGCACGGCCGGGGCCAGGGTCAGGGTGAGTGCCGCGCCCTGACACCCCGCGACCACTCGGCGAACGTCGCTGCGCGGCAGCGGCGCCGCCAGCCGAGGCTTCACCAGCGCCGCGGCGGCGTACACATAGCGCAGCGTCCCGATCACGAGCACCCACGGTCCCAGGGTCAGGGCCGCGGCGAGGGAGAGGATCAGCACCACCCCGGCGTCGAGCTCCTGGTCGAACCGTGCCCCCAGCTCACTCGCGGTGCCCGCCCGGCGGGCCACCGCCCCGTCCACGGCATCGAGCAGCAACGTGGGCACCGCCACGACGACGAACCACCACGACCGAGGCGGGATCGCATCGACCGCGGCCAGCAGCGTGAGTGCCAGCAGCACGCTCGCGCCGAGCGCGCGCACCAGCGTGACCCGGTCCGCAGGAGTCACCGGTTTGCGGGTCCGCCGCAGCCACCACACCGACACCGACAGCGGCAGGTGTGCGAACGCCACGACGAGCGCGAGCCCCGCCGTCCAGCCCTCGCCGCCGTTCACGCGTGCCCCCTGCCTGATCCGCGCCTGATCCGGGCGCCCGACCTGGACTAGCGTTGAGCCGCCATGACCCAGACCGCTATCGCCTATTGGAGCACCCCTCCGGCCGGTGGCGAGCTGCGCACCGAGCACCTCCCGACACCCGCCGCCGACGAGGTCCGGGTTCGCGCCCTGCACTCGGGCATCAGCCGCGGCACCGAGCTCCTGGTCGGCGCCGGCCTGGTGCCACCGAGCCAGGCCGAGCGGATGCGGGCGCCGTACCAGATCGGCGACTTTCCCGGCCCGGTGAAGTACGGCTACCTCTCCGTCGGTGTCGTCGAGGCGGGTGTCGAGGAGTGGGTCGGTCGGCGGGTGTTCTGCCTGCATCCGCACCAGGACGCCTATGTCGTGCCCGTCTCGGCTCTCACCGAGCTGCCCGACCACGTCCCCTCGCGCCGCGCCGTGTTGGCCGGTGCGGTCGAGACCGCCATCAACGCGCTCTGGGACGCCGCGCCACGGCTGGGTGATCGGATCGCGATCGTCGGCGCCGGGCTGATCGGCGGAGCGCTGGCTGGCTCGCTGCGCGACTTCCCGCTCGACCGCCTCCAGCTGATCGATCTCCGACCGGAGC
>JAKFXV010000047.1 GCA_021731205.1 Nocardioides sp.
GTCGGCGAAGTACGACGTGCAGTCGGTGAGTTCGAGTTCGAGGCGCAGGTCGGGCTTGTCGGTGCCGAAGCGCGCCATCGCGTCGGCGTACGTCATCCGCGGCAGCGGGACGGGGACCTCGACGTCGATCAGGGCCCACAGGGCCGTCAGTACGTCTTCGGCGACGGCGATCACATCGTCTTGATCGACGAAGCTCATCTCGAGATCGAGCTGGGTGAACTCAGGCTGCCGATCGGCCCGGAAGTCCTCGTCTCGATAGCAGCGCGCGATCTGGAAGTAGCGCTCCATGCCGGCCACCATGAGCAACTGCTTGAACAGTTGCGGGCTCTGCGGGAGGGCATACCAGCTGCCGGGCTGCAACCTGGCCGGGACCAGGAAGTCCCGAGCACCCTCAGGAGTCGATCGGGTCAGGGTCGGAGTCTCAATCTCGACGAACCCCTTGGCGCTCAGCACATCGCGGGCGGCCTTGTTGACCTCACTGCGCAGACGCAGTGCCTGCCCCGGACCGGAGCGCCGCAAGTCGAGATAGCGATGACGCAGGCGCGCCTCCTCCCCCACCTCGACGTGATCGTCGATCGGGAACGGCAGCGCAGCGGATTCGCTGAGCACCTCCACCTCATCGGCAATGACCTCGATCTCGCCACTGGCGAGCTGGGCGTTGGCATTCCCGTCGGGCCGGCGCGCGACCGTGCCGACCACCTTGATGCAGTACTCGTTGCGCAGGGTGTGGGCCGCCTCTTCACGGACCACCACCTGCACCACGCCGCTGGCTTCGCGCAGGTCCAAGAACGCCACCCCGCCGTGGTCGCGCCGCCGCGCAACCCACCCTGCCAAGGTCACGACCTGACCGACGTGGTCAGGGCGCAGTGCGCCGGCGTCGTGGCTACGGATCATCGGAGAGGTGCTCCTTCACTCGTTGAATCTCCCGAGACCACGATGGGTCGCAGGTCCTCTGCTGCAGGCATCCAGGTCGCGGCGTCGGCGTCTGCCTGATCGCCACTCCTGATGTCCTTGACCTGGTCACTTCCTGGCTCGCCCGGGAACCAGACGTACGGGATGCCGCGACGCTCGGCGTACCGAATCTGCCTACCGAACTTCTGCGGACTCGGCGCCAGCTCACAGGCGATGCCGCGATCGCGCAGCTGATCCGCAACCCGGTTGCTGCGGTCTCGGGACTCGTCGTCGGACAGGGCGATGAGGACGGCGCTCGGGACCGACCTGCTGGCCCGGACGTCCCCCCGTGTCACGAGTGGCACGAGCAACCTGCTGAGGCCGAGCGAGATGCCGACACCGGGGTACGTCGTGCGGCCATCGCTGGCGAGTGAGTCGTAGCGTCCACCGGAACAGATCGAGCCCAAGGACTCATGACCGTCCAGGCGGGTCTCGAACACGGTCCCGGTGTAGTAGTCCAGTCCGCGTGCGATCGTCAGGTCGGCCTCGATGCGGACCCGATCGGTGCCCAGGCCGGAGCACCCATCGATGACGGCCGCGAGCTCGGCCAGACCCTCCTCCAGCATCTCGTCCTGGACGCCGATGGCATGCACGAGGTCGACGAAGGACGTGTCAGGTGTCCGGATCTGCGCCAGGGTGAGGCACTTCTCGGCTTGAGCGTCGCTCAACCCCGCTTCGTCGACCAGTTGGGCGCGGGTGCGGTCCGGTCCGAGCTTGTCGAGCTTGTCGATCACGCGCATCACGGCGTCGACCTCGGGCGCGCCGATCCCGGCATAGAAGCCTTGAATCAGCTTGCGGTTGTTGACCTGAAGCCGGAAACCGGGCAGGAAGTCGAGTTGGGACAGCGCTTCCACCATCACGCGCGCGATCTCCACGTCGTGATGAAACGACAACTCACCCTGGCCGACGATGTCGATGTCTGCCTGGGTGAACTCGCGGTAGCGGCCCTCCTGCGGGCGCTCGCCGCGCCATACCTTCTGGATCTGGTAGCGCCGGAACGGGAACTCCAGCTTCCCCGCGTGCTCCAGCACATAGCGCGCGAACGGGACGGTCAGATCGAAGTGGAGGCCGAGGCCTGCGTCCTTGCCGTCGGCAGCCTCCTGCAGGCGGCGCAGGACATAGACCTCCTTGGAGGTCTCCCCCTTGCGGAGCAGCTGGTCGAGGGGTTCGACCGCTCGGGTCTCGACGTTGGCGAAGCCGTGCAGCTCGAAGCTGGTCGAGAGGGACTCGATCACCCGTTGCTCGACCAGGCGTTGAGCGGGAAGCAGCTCCGGGAAGCCGCTGAGCGGTGTCAGGCGACTCATCGCGGTGTGTCCACCACAGAACCCCTGAGGAAAGCGTCCTGCAGGTAGGGGTTGGTGCGGCGTTCCGCGCCGATGCTCGTCTGTTGCCCGTGGCCCGGCAACACCACGGTGTCGTCGGGCAGCGACAGCACCTTGCGACGCAGGGAGTCGGAAATGGTGGCGGAGTCGCCGCCGGGCAGGTCGGTGCGGCCGATCGATCCCGCGAAGAGCAGGTCGCCGGAGAACATCACCTGTGAGAGCTGACCGGTGGCTTCGTCGTACGGCGAGCGGAAGGTCACCGATCCCGGTGTGTGTCCCGGCGTGTGATCGACGGTAACGGCCAGGCCCGCGAGCTCCAGGACCTCCCCATCGGCCAGCTCGCTCACGTCGTCGGGCTCGGCAAAACGATGGCCCTCGCCCAGCAGCATCGCCGCCGTCTCAGCCGAGATCCCGGCGTAGGGATCCGCGAGCAGGTGCCGATCGGCGGGATGGACGTACGCCGTGAGGTCGTAGGCGCCCGCGATCGGCGTCACCGACCACATATGGTCGATGTGTCCGTGCGTGACCAGGCAGGCAACCGGCTTGAGGCGGTGTTCGCGCACCAGGGCGGCGACGCCGGGCGTGGAGTCCTTCCCGGGGTCGATCACGACGCACTCGGTCCCAGCGGCAGTCGCCACCACGTAGCAGTTCGTGCCCCATGGGCCTGCTGGGAATCCGGCGATCAACACCGGCCAAGCCTAGCGACGCCGGTGCGCGGGGACCGCATGGCCCCGATCGCTAGCATGGTCCTCGGCGTGGGGACACCCGCGGGCGAACTGCGATCGAAGGGTCTCTTGTGACGACTCACGAATGGGGACGGGTTGCCGAAGACGGCACCGTCTTCGTGCGGACCAGCGACGGCGAGCGGACGGTGGGGCAGTATCCAGAGGGCACCCCGGAGGAGGCATTGGCCTTCTTCACCGATCGCTACGCCTCCCTCGCCTTTGAGATCGATCTCCTCGAGCAGCGCATCACCGCCGGCGTACTCGGCCCCGATGAGGCCGTTGAGTCCGTCACCCAGGTGCGCGCTCAGGTCGCTGGAGCCAATGCGGTGGGTGACCTCGACACCCTCGGCCGCCGACTCGACGCGTTGGGTGAGGTCATCGCGACTCAGCGTCAGGCCCGCAAGGCCGAACGCGCCTTGCGGGTTGCGG
>JAKFXV010000293.1 GCA_021731205.1 Nocardioides sp.
GAATGAGAGTGCGAGCGCATTCAACGATCAGGCGACGGAGCTGCTGCCGACCGTCACCCGGATCCTGGAAGCGATTGGGGCGCCGCCAGCGGAGCCATTGCTTCCGCCGTCCCACGCGTCCGCGCCGACGGGGCGGCTCGTGCGCCAAGGCTTGGGCATCCTCCGAGACAGGGAGGAGTGGGCTGTCCGGCTCGCGCCTGATGAGCCAGAGGCTCCGATGTTGACCGCCGATGGTCTGCACCCTTGGATATGGCGAGCAGCAAGCCCTTTTTGGGAGACCGGACAGCGTGCGACTGCGGTGGAGTACGGAGCGAAGTCGCTGACCGCGCACATCCAGCAGAAGTCGGGCTCGAAACTGGCAGATCGGGAGTTGGCCGCTGACGTGTTCTCGCCGAAGCCTCACAAGACGCAGTCCCGACTCTGGCTTCCGGGCGACAGGGATGGCGACACCTGGCGTTCTCGACAAGATGGGCTCCACCACCTTGCCATGGGGGCGTATGCGGGCATCCGGAATGTGGTGGCCCACTCGTTGGAGCCCCAGTGGTCCGACCAGGAAGCCGTCGAGTACTTAGCTGTGCTCTCGACAGTTGCGCGTTGGGCCGACGAGTCGAGTCTGATACCGCCCCAGGAGGAATAGCCAACACGCGGCGGTGTGACATGGCCGCCTTCGCGGCGGATCGACTCACGACTTCGTGGCCGCGGGCTTCGAGATCTCGTGAGTGGGTTACTCGTCTCCCACAGCACGCAGGTGATGACCGGGAATGTCTCCAGGCTCGAGGAAACGCACTCGCAAGCCATCGAGCCGCCTGGCTCGACGGCGCAACTCCTCCGCGTTCGCCCGACAGAGCGACCTCCCGCTCGGGCTGTAGCAGGCGTCGATGGCGGACCGGGGAACGAAGCGCCCTCCCAGATCCGCGTTTGGGTCAGTCCTTGCCTGCCACCATCGCTGGAGGGCTCGCTCACGAGCCACTTCAATCGACACGTCAACCGCGACGATGTCAAGTGCGTCGTAACCGTGCTCTGCGATCTCGTGGATGTGACGGTCAACCTGACTTGGCCAACTGAGCGTGCCCTCCAGGATCACGTTCTCACCACGCGACATGCACACCTGAGTCAGGTCATCAAGCATTTGGACGGACTCCATGTGCACCAGGCCAGAGAGCTCGAGAGGCATGATCGGTCGGCCATCAGGCAGGGACACACGGAGCAAGTCCTCGTAAACCCGGTCACTCAGGGCCTGGCGGATGAGATGATCCTTGATCACGTCGGAGTCAAGTCGGCGCCAACCGCTAAGGGCACCGTCGGACATGGCCGCTTCAAGTTGGGTTGATTTGCCGGCGCCCGGAGGCCCTGCCGTGATAATTATGGCCTTGCCTTCGCGGGGCACATCAGCTTGCGCGAGGAGCTGTTCGAATACGTCTTTCCACACTCGCAACCTGACGGGCGATGCGTCGTACATGTTCGATGTCGAGCGGGGCGAGTCAACACTGAGATCTCCACCGGGCTGGCAGCGGGCCTCAAGTGCCGCGCCAACGCTGGCCCGCAGGCTGGTCTCGTATGTCATGACCCTGGCTCAGCATTGTGAGGAAAGGCCCCTCGAATCTCGTCGTACTCGCGTTCAGTCAGGAGTCCCTCCATGAAGGCGCGCCGAACGTCATCCAGGGGACCCGGAAGGTACCCCTCCACCTGCTCTCCAACGGGGCTCGTACCACGGTTCAGGCCGGGGCGAAGGCGACCCACCATGGTGGCACGAGTTCCGTCTCCCGCCGCAGCGCGCAAGATGATCTTCCAGGTCTCGCTGGGCATGCCTTCCGCTGCTCGCCGCAGCATCCGGTGGACATCTGATTGCGAACGGCCGAGGAGCCCTGCAATTTGACGCTGAGTCAAGCCGTCTCGGGCGGCTGCAACTGCGCTGTCCACTTCCTCGATCGCAATCAGCTCGCGTCGGGCACGAACCGCGCGCAAATCCTCTTGATGATCCGAAATGGCACGTCGTGATTGTCTGCCTGTGGTGGTTGTCACGGGCACCTCCCTGATTCAGGATGAATCATACCACCTCGATCGCGGGTCTGCTCGATAGGTCGGGGGAGGCCTTCAACAGGCTTGGCGCAGCGTCCTACTGGGCGGAATGGGGTCGCTCGGCTACGGTCCTGGATCCCCGGTTCGATGGGTGAACGTCAAGGGCGACTGAGCGCTGGGCCTACGTTTTTCGACGGGGGACTACGCACTGCAGCGTGGGTTCCTTTCCCACGTCCAGTTCGATCTCCTCCACCGGGTCATGGAAGTAGCGCAGGACCAGGTCGCACGCTCTGCGGTCGTCGGTCAGCTTCGGGCGACCACAGTGGTGCTCACGAACCGACCAGAGGGCAAACGGGTCGAAAATAGACAGAAGTGGCCGACTCGGGCGGTGTTTGCCCGGCGTTCGGGTCTCGGCGAGCTTGTCGATGGCGAGCCAACTCGTCGAGCAGGATCTGGAACGAGTCGTCCTGCTCTGCGATCCGCGTCGCCCAAGCGGCGGACTAGGCGCCGAATAAGACTTCGGTTCGCGGTCCTCACTCACACGATGATCATGCCCGACCACCACGTCGCCTCTTGGGCTTTCGATGGTGCTGCGGCCACCGCGCTCGATACTCTCGAGTTGTGACGAGCGAGCCGGCGGGCATGTTCGAGCAGATCTACGCGGGCGCGGAGACCGGCGGGGCGAGGCCGCCCTGGGACTACGGCGCCGCTCGTCCACAGTTGGTCGAGTGGGCCGAAGCGCGCAAGTTGGCGGGTGCTGGCCTTCGTGCTTTGGTGGTGGGATGCGGCTACGGGGACGACGCCGAGTTCCTCGCGCAGCTGGGATTCCGCACAACGGGCTTCGACTTCGCGCCAACGGCGATTGCTGCCGCGCTGCGGAACAACCCGACCACAGAGGTGGACTACCACGTTGCCGACGTCATGGATCTTCCCCGTGAGTGGCAGGGCAGATTCGACCTGGTCGTCGAGAGCCTGACGGTTCAGTCGATGCCGCCCGAGCAGCACGCGGCCGCGACCCAGAGCATCGGCGCGTTGGTTACGTCTGGAGGCACTCTGTTGGTCCTGGCCACCACCCGCGACGAAGGCTCCGAGTGGACCGGGCCTCCATGGCCGTTGACTCGCTCCGAGATCGAAGCGTTTGCCAGTGGCGACCTCCTCATGCGTCGAGTCGAGCGCATCGAGGGCGGCGCCTGGTGGCGAGCTGAATTGTCGAGAGCGGCTGCCGTGCCAGGGGCGTAGTCGGCGTGACTCGTCGTCGGGCTGGCCCAAGGCGTCAAGGGCGGCTTAGCAGCGCATCGACATTGGGCAAGCCGTCGAACCGCGAGAACGTCCCGGCGTCGGCGATTTCCCCGGCAGCCTTCAGGAATCCGTCCCCGGCCGTACGGCCGAGGGTGACGCC
>JAKFXV010000294.1 GCA_021731205.1 Nocardioides sp.
GCTGTGCGCGGCCAGCGGGTCCGGTGTGCTCACCGGCCAGTCGCTGCCCGCGCACAGCCGAGCACCGGAGCGGTGCAGGGCTCCGAACGGGTACTGCCACGACGAGCGCTCAGCGCCGAGGAAGGGCAGGGTCAGCTCGATCATCTGGTCGTCGAGGCACGCCCACAGCGCCTGCATGTTGGCACTCACCCCGAGCGCAGCGAACCGGGGCACGTCCACCGGGTCGATCACCTGCAGGTGCGCGATGTGGTGACGCAGGTCGGCCCGGTCCGGGCCGGCGTACGCGAAGGCGTCCAGCGCCTCGCGCACCCCCCGATCGCCGATCGCGTGCACGTGCACCTGGAATCCCTCGGCCGCCAGCTCGGCGACGTAGCGTTTGAGCGCCTCGCCCTCAACGAAGGAGTGCCCGCGGTTGGCGGTCTGGTGCCCGCACCGATCGAGGTACGGCGCGCTCATGGCCGCGGTGAAGTTCTCGGCCACCCCGTCCTGCATGATCTTGATGCTGGTGGCGGCCAGCCGGCCGTGGGTGTACGCCGTCCGCCGCGCGACGAGCTCCGGGATCTGCTCCTCACCGCGGTCGCGGTCCCACCACAGCGCTCCGGTGACGCTCGCCGTCAGGTCGCCGTTGTGTGCGGCCCGCAGATAGGTGGCCGACGGGTCGTTGATGCCGACGTAGTCCCCGAGGATCGCGTCTTGCCACCCGGTGACGCCTTGGGAGTGCAGGTAGGCCTGCCCTGCGAGGAAGGCCCGGTAGTACTCCTCGTCACTGGTGGCGGGGATGTGCCGCGCCACCACCGCCATCGCCCCTTCGTGCAGCGTGCCGGTGGGGTTGCCGTCGGCATCCCGCTCGAAGTAGCCGTCGGCGGGGTCCGGGGTGCGCGCGTCGATGCCGGCGAGCTCGAGGGCGCGCGAGTTGACCCAGGCGCCGTGGTGGTCGCGGTTGGGCAGGAACACCGGCCGGTCGGGCACGACCTCGTCGAGATCACTCGCCACCGGGGTCCCGCCCGGGAACGCCGACATCCCCCACCCGCCGCCGAGGATCCAGGGGCGATCGGGGTTGGCGGCGGCGTACGCCGCAATCGCCGCGAGGTAGCCGTCGCGCCCGTCGACCTCAGACAGGTCACAGCGGATCCGCTCCAACCCGCCCTGCACCGCGTGCACGTGGGCGTCGACGAAGCCGGGGCAGATCAGCCCGCCGCGCAGGTCGACCACTTCGTCTGGTTGCGACGTCCCCGGTCCCTGAGGAGGCGCGTCTCGCCCTACCGGTCCCTGAGGAGGCGCGTCTCGCCCTACCGGTCCCTGAGGAGGCGCGTCAGCGCCGTCTCGAAGGGCAACCACCGATGTGATGCGTCTGTCCTCGACGAGCACGTCGCCCGGACCCAGGTAGCGGTGCCCGTCGAAGACCGCACCGCCTCGAAACAGCGTGCGCACCTACCGCCCCTCGAGCAACGGGCCGGCGGGATCGTGTCCGATGCCGACCTTGCGGGCGGCCAGCCCGGACAGCGCCTCGAGGCACACCCGGTTGGCGAGGAAGGCGGTGATCTCCGCATGGTCGTACGGCGGCGACACCTCGACCACGTCGATCCCGGCGACGGGCAGCTCACGACAGATTCGGCGTACGGCGTCGAGGAGCTGCCGCGAGGACAGTCCACCCGGCTCCGGGGTGCCGGTCCCGGGAGCATGACCCGGGTCGCACACGTCGATGTCGACCGACAGGAACACCGCGTCACAGTCGTCGAGGGCGATCTCGAACGCCTCGTCCAGGCAGGCTTCGAGCCCGCGAGCCCCGATCTCGGTCATCTCGTAGGACCGCATGTTCTGCTCGGCCATCCACGACAAGGTCTCGGGTCCGGGCCAGTAGCCGCGCAGCCCCAGCTGCAGGAACCGGTCGCCGCGCAGGGCACCGGACTCGATCAACCGACGCATCGGCTGGCCGTGACCGTAGAGCGACCCGAACTCGATGTCGCCGGTGTCCGCGTGCGCGTCGAAGTGGATCATCGAGACCCGGCCGTAGCCCAGATGCCGGGCCACACCGGTCGCGTCCGGCAGGGCGATCGAGTGGTCTCCGCCGAGCACCAACGGGATCGCCCCGGTCTTCGCGACGGCGTACACCGCGTCCTCGAGGGAGCCCAGCGCACGCTCGATGTCGCCGGAGTACATCTCGACATCCCCCGCATCGACGACCCGCACGTCCTGCAGCGCGTCGACGCGAAGCGCCAGATGCGGCCGGGAGCCGTCCTGAGGCAGGTAGCAGGCCTGCCGGATCGCCATCGGGCCGAACCGGGTGCCCGGTCGATGCGAGGTTCCCCCGTCGAACGGCGCGCCGACCACGACGACGTCGGCGTCGGCGTACGATTCCGGCTCAGCGAGGTTCACGGGGGGCACGCCGAGGAAGGTGATGTCGGGACCGAACTGGGCGCCGTACCTCGGCTCGACCGGTGTCATGGACCGTTCCTATCAGGTGGGAGGCCACAACTCTAGGTTGTCGGTTCATGCGAAATCCGTTGTCAGAGGCCCGGTTTTGCCACGGATTCGCTTGCTAGCGCACTATTGACCAGGCAGGATGAGATGCCTGAGGACCCAGCAGCAGTAGACACTCCCGAAGAGGATGCATACCGATGTCGCTCGACTTCGACCACGCATTGAGCGCAGACGACCACGCGAGACTCCAGGCCGCCGGCAAGGAGCACCTCTGGCTGCACTTCTCCCGACATTCGGTCTACGCGAACAGCGACATCCCCGTCATCGTCCGGGGTGAGGGTGCCTACATCTACGACAGCGAGGGTCGGCGCTATCTCGACGGGCTCGCCGGTTTGTTCGTCAACCAGATCGGGCACGGCCGCACCGAGCTTGCGGAAGCGGCCGCCAAGCAGGCGAGCACGCTCGCCTTCCACCCCCTGTGGTCCTACGCCCACCCCGGTGCCATGGAACTCGCCGAGCGGGTGGCCGGCTATGCCCCGGGCGACCTGAATCGGGTCTTCTTCACCAGCGGCGGTGGCGAGGCGGTCGAGTCCGCGTGGAAGCTCGCGAAGAACTACTTCAAGCTCACCGGCAAGCCGGGCAAGCACAAGGTGATCAGCCGCTCGATCGCCTACCACGGCACCCCGCAGGGAGCGCTGTCGATCACCGGGATCCCGGACATGAAGGCCGCCTTCGAGCCGCTGGTGCCCTCGACGTTCCGGGTCCCGAACACCAACTTCTACCGCGCTCCCGAGCACGGTGACGACCTCGAGGCGTTCGGGCTCTGGGCGGCTGATCGGATCGCCGAGGCGATCGAGTTCGAGGGGCCTGACACGGTCGCGGCGATCTTCCTGGAGCCGGTGCAGAACTCCGGCGGCTGCTTCCCGCCCCCACCCGGCTACTTCCAGCGAGTCCGCGAGATCTGCGACGAGTACGACGTACTCCTGGTCTCCGAC
>JAKFXV010000101.1 GCA_021731205.1 Nocardioides sp.
AAACAGCTCCCCCAAACAACAGTGGCCCCGTCCGAGGACGGCGGCCACTGTTGTTGGGGGGAGGTGTTACCTATGGGGGATCGTGTGGGACCGGTTGCTCAGACGCCCATCAGGGTGGGCTCGCCGGCGTACTCCGGGGTCATCCGGGTCAACGCCACCAGCCGCGTTGGGCGGCGGGGCAGCTCGGCCGGGCGACCGAGGTGGAAGCCCTGCCCCCAGGGGATGCCCAGCTCTTGCAGGCTGTGCAGCTCGTCGGCGGACTCGATGCCCTCGGCGATGATCGTCGCCCCGGTCTCATGGGCGAACCGGACCAGTGCCGCGGTCAGCGCCTGGCGCACCCGGTCCCGGTCGATCTCACGAGTCAGCGTGGTGTCGAGCTTCAGGACGTCGGGGCGGATCTGCAGCAGGTGCTGCAACCCCGAGTAGCCGGCGCCGGCGTCGTCGACAGCGATCCGGACACCCATCTCACGCAGGTTGTCCAGCGCCGCGATCAGACCCTCGTAGTCGTCAACCTTGGTGTGCTCGGTGAGCTCCAGTACGACGCGATCGGACTCGACCTGGGCCAGCATCTCTGCCAACTCCGCGGTGGCGGCCGTCATCGGCGACGCGTTGATGGCGAGGAAGTAGTGGCTCGGCAGTTCGCCGAACCGGCTCAGCGCCGCTTCGACTGCCGCGAGCTCCAACTCGACACCTCGGCCGAGGCGCTCGGCCTCGTCGAACCACTGGTCGGGTGAACGCTGGGGCTCGCAGTAGAACCGGGACAACGCCTCCACACCGACGATGCGACCCGTCGAGAGGTCCTGCACCGGCTGGAACACCATGGCGAGGCTCCCGGGCTGAAGGGCACGGTCGATGCGGTGGTGGCTGCGTGCGCGATCCACGATCACCTGGCGCTCGGCGGTCAGCCGGTCGTCCAGGGTGGCCCGCAGCGCGGCGTTGTTGCGCTCGAGGAGGCGGTACTGCGCCCGCGTCTCCAGCAGGCTGGAAACGCGCACCAGAACCTCGGTGCGCTCGAACGGCTTGGCGAGGAAGTCTTTGGCGCCTGCGAAGAGGGCACGTTCCTTGGCTTCGGTGCTGATCGCATCGGTCAACGCAACAACCGGCATGAAGCCCTCGGCAGCCACCAGACGGCGCAAGGACTGCAGCATCGTGACGCCGTCAGCCTGCGGCATGTCGATATCGAGCAACACCAGGTCCGGGAGAGTGTCGGCGCAATGTGCCAACGCCTCGTGCGGATCGGTGAAGCCGTACACCCGGCCAATGCCGAGCCCATCGAGCATCCTCGTGAGTACGGTCACGTCATTCTCGGACTGGTCGATCACAACGACGCTCACGTCGTTGTGGTTCGCGCCCGGGAAATTGGCGCCGGGGAAGTACGACGACCCGGCGGCCACTCCGAACGGAATGCCCAGCGGGTGCCACTGCTCGGCGGTCATCGTGAAGTCACCGTGAAAGACTCAGTCGCTGCAAGCGTGTGGGGGAAGAACTGCACTGCGAACACCGGTCCCTTCGACCCGAGAGCTTCCGTCGGATCACTGGGGGTGTGAACCTTGGTACGGAAGTCACCATTGTTAAACAAGTGGCGAATGGGAATTTATCGCACAAAGTTAAGGAATGCGGCAATTCCCACCTATTGATTTGTCTGGCGCGGCGTGCTCTCGAGGCTTCGAATCTGCTTGCTTCGGGGCCTCGGGGGGCACGCTTACCTCCACAACGGGGGACCTACGCGGCCATTACGCGAGAAAAAATTTCAACTTTCCATACGACAAAAATTGTCCGTTCAGCCGAGTCCGACCAACCGAAGGTAGGCCTGCCACACCGGGTCGCCCACGAACAGGGCCAAGCCGGCGCCCGTCAGGAGGAAAGGTCCGTGGGGCACCCGTGAGCGGGCTGCTGCTCGACCCGACACCATCAGCGCAACCCCAACCACGGCACCAACCACGAACCCGGACATCAGGCCCACCACACTCGGGCCCCACCCGAGCCAGCCCAAGACAAGGCCGAGCACGGGCGCGACAGCGACATCGCCGAGGCCCATCCCCCGGCCGGCCGTGGCCAACCAGATACCGCCATAGACACCGAACCACGCAAGGACCGACAGCAGCGCGCGCAGCACCGGCTCCGTTCCCTGCACGACCGCGTCCGTCAGCAGGGCCAAGCCGGCTCCGATCGCCGCTGAACCGGTGATCACGAACGGCAAGCGTTGGTGGTCCAGGTCGATCATGAACAGGGCTACGCCGGTCGCCATCAGTACCAGCACTGCGACGGCGTACGCCGTGATGCCGAAGCGCCACGCGGTGAGTGCGAACAACCCTGCCGTCGCGAGCTCGACCAGCGGGTAGCGCAGCGAAATCGGGGTAGCACAGCTCCGGCACCTGCCGCGCAGCAGCACCCAGGACACGACCGGGATGTTGTCCCAGGCCCGGATCGGCTGCTCGCAACCCGGGCATGCCGATCCGGGCCGCATCAGCGACTTGCCTTCGGGGACGCGGTAGATCACGACGTTGAGGAAGGATCCGATACACAGTCCGAGCACGGCAAGCAAGCCGACCGTGACGCTCGTGGGCACGAGCTCGCTCATCGTCAGGTCAGCACGTCGACGTGCTGGAACCACTCACGCAGCACCGGTTGTTCGGCCGGGCCCACGACCCCCAGCAAACGCGCACGAAGGTCGCCGACGGTGGCTTGCAACCCTTCGTCGGGTCGCGGTGGCTCGTCGGCCAACATGCCAAGGTCCCAACGCAGCTCCACAGTCACCAGAGCGTTGTCACCCATCCGCACGGCAGCGTCGACGAGGTAGGCCTCGAAGGAGGCCAGATCGGCCTGACGGGCCTGCAGCTTGGCACCGGCAACATCTCCGGACTTCGCCATGGCCGAGGCGACCGCCATGCAGTCTCCAGCTGCCTCGAGCAGCTGGGCCACGAGTTCGGCAGGAGTCCGACCCGCCAGTCGGCGATCGGCGGCCACCATCGAGTCCTGCGAACGAGGTGCGCTCAAGGCGGCCAAGTGGTCGATCGGCGCGAAGCGCTGTTGCAGCAACTCGTGCACGGACTCATCGAAGGTCGAGGCCAGCGAGTTGCGCGCCCACTCCACACTCTCTTGCACCGACGTGCGCGCCCGCCCGGTGTTGAGATTCTCGACCATCGACACGGTCAGTGCGTCGCCCACGGCACCCATCTGAGCGTCCGGGTCGGGCGCTGACCCGACGCCGTTCTCCCACAGCATCAACTGCAGCGTCTGGACGTCTGAGGCCCACAACGCCAGCGCTGCAAGGCGCCCCTCGCCCGCATCGGCGTAGGTGCGGGACAACTCGATGTAGCGCGCGCGCTGCGCGGTGACGCTGGCTTGCAGCAGGTAATGGTCGGTGGGCACGGTCGATTCAGCTGCTCGGAGTACGCCCTGT
>JAKFXV010000149.1 GCA_021731205.1 Nocardioides sp.
GTGGCAGTCCCGAAGCGGAAGATGTCGCGCAGCAACACGCGACACCGTCGCTCGCAGTGGAAGGCCGTCGCGCCGACCCTGGTCACCTGCGCGAACGCCGCCTGCGGCGCCAAGCACCTGCCGCACCGCGCGTGCGGCGAGTGTGGGCAGTACGGCGCCAAGGCCACCCGCCGCCAGGTCCTCTGACCGGGCGGCCGGGCCGCTGAGCAACTACAGCGAGCTGCGCGAACAGCTCGGGAATCCCACCCTGGATCCCGAGATCTTGGAGCGCGCCCTGACTCACCGGTCCTACGCCTACGAGAACGGTGGGCTGCCCACCAACGAGCGGCTGGAGTTCCTCGGCGACTCGGTGCTGGGTGTGGTGGTCACCGAGACGCTCTACCGCACGCACCCCGAGCTGTCCGAGGGCCGGCTCGCCAAGTTGCGCGCGGCGGTCGTCAACGCCCGAGCGCTCGCAGAGGTCGGGCGCAAGATCGGCCTGGGAGAGCACATCAAGCTCGGGCGGGGTGAGGAAACCACGGGAGGTCGCGAGAAGGCCTCGATCCTGTCCGACACCGTCGAGGCCGTGATCGGCGCCGTACACGTCTCGGGCGGCATCGAGGTGGCCTCGGAGGTTGTGCACCGCCTGTTCGACCCGATGATGGCCGCGGCCGCCGACCTCGGAGCCGGGCTCGACTGGAAGACCTCCCTCCAGGAGCTCGCGGCCGCTCAATCGCTCGGAGTCCCCGAATACGTCATCTCCGACGACGGACCCGACCACATGAAGACGTTCACGGCCCAGGTGCGGGTCGGCACCCAGCTCTACGGTCTCGGCGTCGGGCGTTCGAAGAAGGAAGCCGAGCAGCTGGCCGCCGAGACGGCGTACGGCGAGCTCGAGTCCGCCACCGAGTAGGGCCGGTGCCCGAACTCCCCGAGGTCGAAGTCGTCCGAAGCGGCCTGGAGCGCCATACGGTCGGGTGGCGAATCACCGAGGTCGAGGTCCTGCATCCGCGCCCGGTCCGCCGCGACGAGCGCGGGCCCGCCGGCTTCGCGGAGGCGCTGACCGGACGGCGGATCGTTGCGGCCCGGCGGCGCGGGAAGTACCTCTGGTTGCCGCTCGACAACGGCGACGCGCTGCTCGGTCACCTCGGCATGAGCGGCCAGCTCCTCATCCAGACCCCCGGTGCCCCCGACGAACGGCACCTCCGCGTCCGGTTCGCGCTGTCATCGGTGGTTGAGGAGCGAGCGCAGCGAGCGTCTCGAAACCCCGGACCGGAGAGACCGCCTTCGGTGGTTGAGGAGCGAGCGAAGCGAGCGTCTCGAAACCCCGGAACAAAGGAGACCCGCGAGCTCCGCTTCGTCGACCAACGGATGTTCGGTGGACTGTCGGTGTCGGCGGGCGGGGCGGGGTTGCCGAGCGAGATCGCGCACATCGCGCGCGATCCGCTCGATCCTGACTTCGACGACGACGAGTTCGTACGCCGCGTGCGGCGGCGTACCTCCGGGATCAAGCGGGTGCTGCTCGACCAGACCCTGATCTCCGGGGTGGGCAACATCTACGCCGACGAGGCGCTGTGGCGTGCCCGGCTGCACGGCGAGCGTCCCGGCGACCGGCTCACCGGGCCACAGCTGCGTGAGCTGCTCGGTCATGCGCGTGAGGTGATGGGCGACGCGCTGGCCCAAGGGGGCACGTCGTTCGATGCGCTCTATGTCAACGTCAACGGCGAGTCCGGCTACTTCGACCGGTCGCTGAACGCCTACGGGCAGGAAGGCATGCCGTGCCCGCGCTGCGGCACCCCGATCCGGCGGCAGGCCTTCATGAACCGCTCGTCGTACTCCTGCCCGGTGTGCCAGCGCCCCCCGCGCGTGCGGGGATGAATTGACCGGGGCGGGTTCTGGTGGGACGCTTGAAGACGGTCCCGACGGATCCCCACATCACATCTTGGAAGGCTGAACCATGGCCAAAGCGCTGCTCGGGTACGTCAACAGCGAACAGCACTCCGCAGCACTCCTCGCCGGCGAGAACCGTCGCCTGCGAGCCCGGATCTCAGACCTCGAAGCGGTCGTCGTCCGGTTGGCAGAAGAGAACGACGCGCTGATCGCCGAGCGTCGACTGCTCGCGGAAGCTGCGGACGCGACGGCGCCCGCGATGCAACTCGCCTGAGCCGGCATCGGCTGCAGACCGGTTGCTCACTCGCCTGCTCGAAATCCTCGCGCCTGCCCGGATGGGCCGTGGTTTCCGCCTGTTGATGAGCGCCCACTGGCTCTCCAACCTCGCTGACGGAATCAACCTCGCGGCCGGACCCCTGCTGGTCGCCTCGTTGACCCGCGACCCACGGCTGGTGGCGCTCGCGCCGTTGCTGCAACAACTGCCGTGGCTGCTCTTCGGGTTGTACGCCGGGGCGCTCGCGGACCGCCTCGATCGCCGAGTCCTGGTCGTGACGGTCGACCTGTTGCGGGCCGGCGTGATCGCGGTGCTGGCAACCGTGATCCTCACCGGCCACGTGTCTATCGGGATCGTGTTGGGGGCGGTGTTCTGCTTCGGACTGGCCGAGACGTTCTCGGACACCGCGTCGGGCACGCTGCTCCCGATGCTGGTCGACAAGTCCGATCTCGGGATCGGCAACGCCCGGTTGATGGCCGGGCACATCACCGTCAACCAGATGGCCGGCCCACCGCTGGGTGCGCTGCTGTTCGCCGCAGGCATGGCCGTGCCGTTCCTGGCGCAAGCCGTGCTGGTGCTGATGGCGGCCGGCCTGGTCTCGCGGATCGCGGTGCCGACGCAGCTGCGCGAGCGCGCCACGACCGCCGTACGCCGTGACATCGCCGACGGCATCCGCTGGCTGCTCACGCATCCGGCGGTGCGCACGCTGGCGCTGGTGATCTTCACGTTCAACATCACCTTCGGGGCGTCGTACTCCGTGCTGGTGCTCTATGCCCAGGACCGGCTCGGGATGGGGGAGCTGGGCTTCGGGCTGTTGACCACGGCCAGCGCTCTGGGCGGGTTGCTGTCCACGACGGCGTACGGCTGGCTGGAGCGGCGGTTCACCCTCGGCACGCTGATGCGGGTCTGCCTGCTGCTGGAGGTGCTGGCCCACCTGGCCTTCGCGCTGGCTGACCGGCCCTGGATGGGACTGGTCATCATGTTCTTCTTCGGGGCGTACGCCTTCGTCTGGGCCACGGTCTCCCAGACGGTGCGACAGCGCGCCGTGCCGTTGGAGTTCCAGGGCCGGGTGTCGAGCGTCTACCTCGTCGGGGTCTTCGGCGGGTTGGTGTTCGGCAGCGCGCTCGGGGGATTCCTGGCCGATCACTGGGGGCTGGCTGCGCCGTTCTGGTTCGGGTTCGTCGGCACCGGCGTGATCCTTGCCCTGATCTGGCGGCAGCTGCCACAGATCG
>JAKFXV010000304.1 GCA_021731205.1 Nocardioides sp.
GGTGGAAGTCGAAGCCATCGATCAGCTGGTCTCGGAATCGCGGGTTGCGCTGCTGCTACACGAAGCCGTCACTCGCGGTGAGCAGCGCCTCGAGCTGCGGCGGGTGAACGTCTATCGGGTGAGCGCCGGCAAGATCGTCGCGATCGACATCTTCGAAGCCGACCAGTACGACGTCGACGCGTTCTTCGGCTAGGCCGCCGAGTCAGCCGCCGGCGACGGCCGGAATGACCGAGATCTGCGTGCCGTCGGGAGTCGCCGTGTCGAGGTTGTCGAGGAAACGCACGTCGTCGTTGCCGACGTAGACGTTCACGAACCTCCGCAGCTCACCCGCCTCGTCGACGATCCGGCCCTTGATCCCGGAGTACGACGCATCGAGACTGTCGAGCACCTCAGCCAGGGTCGATCCTTCAGCCGAGACCTCGGAGTCGCCGCCGGTGTAGCTGCGCAAGATCGTTGGGATCCGGACGGAAACGCTCATGACTGGGGCTCCTGATCTTGTCGTCTCGGTAGTGGGGGTCGTCCCGCGGCTGGGGCTGGCGTTGTGATCACGCGAGGCCGGTTGCGCTGAAAGCAGCGTACGACGGATCGATGGTGGCGGCAGGACCGACCTGGTCGGAGATGGCGTCGAGTGTCTTCAGCCCCATTCCGGTGTTGATCACGACGGTCTCGAGTTCCGGGTCGAGCTGTCCGGTGTCGACCAGTTTCTTCAGGCAGCCCACGGTGGTGCCACCCGCAGTCTCGGTGAAGATGCCCTCGGTGCGAGCCAACAGCAAGATGCCGGCGCGCACCTCGTCGTCGTTGACGTCCTCGATCGCGCCACCGGTTCGTCGGCAGATGTCGAGCACGTAGATGCCGTCGGCCGGGTTGCCGATGGCAAGCGACTTGGCGATGGTGTCGGGCTTGACCGGCCGGATCACCTCGCGCCCGTCCTTGAAGGCGGCCGACACTGGCGAGCAACCGGTGGCCTGAGCGCCGAAGATGCGGTAGGGCTTGCCCTCGACCAGGCCGAGCTTGATCAGCTCCTGGAACGCCTTGTCGACCTTGGTCAACTGGGAGCCGGAGGCGACCGGAATGACGATCTGGTCGGGCAGCCGCCAGCCGAGCTGCTCGGCGATCTCGAACCCCAGCGTCTTGGAGCCCTCGGCGTAGAACGGCCGGACGTTGACGTTGACGAACGCCCAGCCGTCTTCCTCTCCCGCGATCTCTGAGGCCAGCCGGTTGACGTCGTCGTAGGTGCCGTTCACGGCTACCAACTGCTCGGTGTAGACCGCCGAGTTCACCTGTTTGGGGTGCTCGAGGTCGGCAGGGATGAAGACGACGGTCTTGATCCCGGCCCGTGCGCCGGCAGCGGCGACCGCGTTCGCCAGGTTGCCCGTGGAGGGGCAGGCGAAGACCTTCGCGTCCAGCTCTCGGGCGGCGCTCAACGCGCACGCAACCACACGGTCCTTGAACGAGTTGGTCGGGTTGGTGGAGTCGTCTTTGACCCACAGAGTGCGGATCCCGAGTGCCGTCCCTAGGTTGTCGGCCTTGAGCAGGCGAGTGAAGCCGGGCTCGGTGTTGGGGCTCTCCTCGATGTCACTCGGCACCGGCAGCAAGGCCTTGTAGCGCCAGATGTTGGGCGGCCCGGCCTCGATCTCCGCGCGCGTCACTGCCGGAAAGTCGTAGTCCACCTCGAGTGGCCCGAAGCACTCACTGCAGGCGTAGAACGGGCCGAGTGCGACCTGGTGCCCGCACTCACGGCACAACAGCCCTCGCGCGTGCCCGAACGCTCCGTCGCGCACTGTCGTCTCCTTCTCATCTTCCCCACGACGGCTCTCGCCATGGGCCGGAATTGGCACCTTTTCCACGACCAGCCCCCGTTGCCGGGTGCCGGGAGGCTCGTGGCGGTTGCCGGGACTTCAACGGGCCGTTCCCTCAGTCCCTCTTGATGAGCTGCCGTCCAGACTAGATCGGCCGTCTCACTATGTGCACATCGTGTCCACTATGTAGACGCGCCGCGTCTCATCGTGAGTCGGTGGCCAGCCGTCGCAACAGCGCGAGCACCCCGTCGGGGCCCGGCACCAAGACATCGGCCCGTTCGGCCAGTGCGCTCTGCTCTCCAGACGCCGAACAGACCAGCAGTGTTGCCAGTCCACGCTCGGCGAGCTCGTCGACGGCGTCGAACGCGTCGACGTCACCGAGGTCGTCGCCGACGAACACGAATCCGCCGGCGGACAGCTCCTCGACCAGGGCGTGCACGGCGTGACCCTTGTGGCGCCCCGGCGAGCGAATCTCCAAGACCTGTCTGCCCGGCTCCACCATCAACTCGTGGCGCTCGGCCAGCCCTGCCAAGGCGGGCTGTAACCGCCCGAACGCCTGGTCGGCATCCGGCATTCTGCGAGTGTGCACGGCGACGGCGAGACCCTTCAGCTCGACGTACGCCTCGGCCGCATCGGCTCTGCGGAGCGCCGCTGGCAGGTCGCGAAGGAAGCCCGCCAGCCCCACCGGGGGTAGTGGTGAGATCACCCGCCGGTCAGTAGAGGACCAACGCTCGTTGGCGTATTGACCGAACACGAACAGCTCCCGCCCGCGGTCTCCCAGCGCACTTCCGACCCGCTCCAAGCCACCCAGATCGAGCACCTGACGGGCCGGGCGCCCCGTGATGACGGCGATCGCGAGCACTACCTCGGCGAGCTCCAACAGCACGGCTGGGGCGTCATCATGGATCAGCGCTCGGGTGGGGTCGGGGACGATGGGCGCGAGGGTGCCGTCGAAGTCCAGGCCCACGACGGAGCGAGCGGCGGTCTCGACCAGCCGGGCGTATCGCTGCTCGGCTGCGGGCGAGGTGAACTCCACCCGAGTAGTCAATCAGCAGCCGATCAGGAGCCGGTCAGGATCAGCGTCAGCCCGTCGGTGCGCATCGGCGACACCGCCGGCATCAGCCGGTCGACATCGACGTCCTTGGCAAGCAGTTTGGCAGCGCGCTTGAGCCCGGGCGGGTAGTAGACCGTGGTGCTCGGGATGGAACCGACCCAGTTCTCGACGGTGCCCACGGGCCAACCCGCAGCATCGACCTCTTCGGCTGTGCGGGCAGCCAGCCCGGAGACCGACGAGTTGTTGAACACGTCGACGGTGATGTCGCCACGGTTGATCGCGGTGGGCGGCGGCTCGGCGCTCGGCTCGTCCGTCGGTTCTTCGGAGGGTTCTTGGGACGGCTCTTCGGTGGGTTCGTCCGTCGGCTCTTCGGAGGGGGATTCGGACGGCGCAGTGGCCGAGGGGGTCGGAGCGGGCGCCACGTCCGGGTCGTCGTCGGCCATGAAGGTGAGCACCACGATGGCGGCGGCCAGCGCGAGGGACAGCACGCTCAGCAGGATCAACAT
>JAKFXV010000246.1 GCA_021731205.1 Nocardioides sp.
GGGCCTTGCGGATGCGTTGCTCACTGACCGGTTGGGCGGTGCCGAGATGTTGGGCCCACAGCGAGACGCGGTACTCCTCCAACAGCCACCGCACCCGGCGTAGCGACTCGGGCATCGGATTCTCCTCGCCGATGGCGGCCCGTTGGTCGAGATAGGCCTGGTGGACCTCCGCGAAGCGATCCATCAACTGCCGATCCGCGTCCGGTCGCTCGGCGAGTCGTTCACGGCGTACTTCCACAGCGGCGAAGTAGCGCGGGTAGTGCCGCAGCTGTTCGGCTCCGGCGTGGGCAACGAAGCCCGGCTGGATCAGGCCTGCGACCTGTCGACGGAGGTCGGTCAGGGCCGGAAGCAGGGACAGCTCCGCGCGCCCGGAGAGGGCTCGATCCGCTCCCCGCCATGCGGCCAACGCGGAAAGGGTCAGCTCGAGCACCCGTCGTACGTCCTCGGCATGGCGGTTGGCGGCGGAGTCGACCAACGCCGCGAACCCGGACTCGGTGCGCACCGGTGGCAACGTGTCGATGACACCGAGGGCCGCGGCGAACCGAGCATCGGCAAGAAGCTCCCCCAGCGAGGGGTACGGCGGGCCGGCGAGCCCCAACTTCTCGGCGTTGTCCAGGCCCTCCAGGATGCGCGTGGTCGGGTCGTCCAAGGCGAGCACGAGCAGCCTGGCGACCGCCAACCGGTGCCAGGCCTCGGCTTCGGCGGCGGTTCCGAAGGCGTGCAGGCGGACCCCATCGCCGTGGTCCACGAGCGCGGGGAACGCGACCACCTCGTGCCCCGCGCGGTGCGTGGTGAACGACTCGTCGAGGTCGCCGACCGTCCAGGAGGTCAGGGTGTCGGTTTCGCCGCTCGCGTCGAGCAGTTGGGACACCGCATTTCCGAGGGCCGCCGCGAATTGTGCCCGCAGGGGCTTCTTGAGCTCCTGCAAGTCCTTGCCCCGGGCGGTCTCGCTGCCGTCGTCGTCGATGACCCGGAAGGTCGGCACCAGGTGGGCGGGCACCTTGGACCAGTCCCAGGCCTCCCGCGGCACCCGGATCCCGGTGGTGCCGAGCAGGTGGCGCTCGAGAGCGTCGAGGAGTGGTTCGGTGCCCGGTGGCACGGCGGCGAGGAACTCCCGGGCGCGTTGTGGGGCCGGCACGAAGTGCACCCGGAGGGGCTTGGGCAGACTGCGGATCAGCGCCGTCACCAGTTCCTCGCGGAGGCCGGGCACGTTCCACGAGAACTCGTCGGGCTCGACCCGGTTGAGGGTCAGCATCGGCAGGTCGATGGTCACGCCGTCGTCAGCGGCGCCGGGTTCGAAGTGGTAGTTGACCGCGAAGTCGTGCGAGTCCGAACTCCACCGCAGCGGGTAGTCATCCTCGCGGACCTCGCCGGCAGCCGGGTTGGTCACCAGGGCCGGGTCGAGGGTCAACCGGTCGGGGTCGGCCCGACGTGCCGACTTCCACCAGGTGTCGAAGTGCGCGGCGCTGACCGCCTCCTGTCCCACGCGCGCGTCGTAGAAGTCGAACAGGACGTGCTCGTCGACGACGAGGTCGCGCCGCCGGGCCCGGTGCTCGAGCTCTGCGGCTTGCTCGAGCAGGCGGCGGTTCGCCGCGAAGAAGGCGTGGCGGCCACGCTCGTCGGGATTCCACTCGCCGTACACGAGGGCGTGGCGGATGAAGATCTCGCGCGCCATCCGCGGCTCGATCGTGGCGAAGTTGACGAGGCGATCGGCGACCAGCGTCACGCCGTACAACGTGACGCGCTCGCGGGCCATGACGGCGGCCCGCTTGGTCGACCAGTGCGGCTCGGAATAGGTGCGTTTGATCAGGTGCGAGCCCAGCCGCTCGGCCCACTCCGGCTCGATCGCGGCCACCTGCCGTCCCCACAGCCGCGAGGTTTCGACCAGCTCTGCTGCCATCACGAAGGCTGGGTTCTTCCCGCGCAGTCCGCTGCCGGGGAAGATCGCGAACCGGGCACCGCGAGCTCCGGAGTACTCCCGCAGCGCGCGGCGCTCCCCCGCGCGCGGCTTCTCGCGCTCGTCGAGTGAGCCGATCTGGCTGAGCAGGCCGGACAGCAGGGCCTGGTGTACGGCGTCCTCGTCGGCGCTCCCGGCGCGCGTTCCAGCCGGCGCTGGTGACCCGGGCCGCACGCCCATCTCGCGCGCCACCTGCCGCAGCTGCGACTCGAAGTCCTGCCACTCCCGCACGCGCAGATAGTTGAGGTGCTCCCGGCGACACATCCGCCGGAACGCGCTGGAGGACAGCTCACGCTGCTGCTCGGCCAGGTGGTTCCACAGGTTGAGCCAACTCATGAAGTCGGATCGTCGATCGGTGAACCGTGCATGCAGCTGGTCGGCCTGGGCCCGCGCCTCCTCGGGCCGCTCGCGCGGATCCTGCAGGGAGAGCGCGGCGGCGATCACGATCACGTCTCGCACGCAGCCGAGTCGCTCGGCCTCCAGGATCATCCGGGCCAGCCGTGGGTCGATCGGGAGCCGAGCCAGTCGCCGCCCCAGCTTGGTCAGCCGCCCGCGTTCGGTGAGCGCGCCGAGCTCTTCGAGCAGAGCGACTCCGGCGGCGACCGCCCGTCGGTCCGGCGGGTCGATGAAACCGAAGTCTGTGAGGTCGTTCAGCCCCGCCACCGAGCCTGTGCGCGAGCCGTCGAGGAACCCGAGGGTCGCCATCTGCAAGATGACCGACGCCAGGTTGGTGCGCAGGATCTCCGGAGTGGTGTACGCCGGCCGCGCGGCGAAGTCCTCCTCGGCGTACAGCCTGATGGCGACTCCCGGCGCGATCCGGCCGCAGCGACCCGAGCGCTGCATGGCCGAGGCTTGGCTGATCGGCTCGATCGGGAGCCGCTGCACCTTGGTGCGGGCCGAGTAGCGGCTGATCCTCGCCAGTCCCGTGTCCACGACCGAGGTGATGCCCGGAACGGTGAGCGAGGTTTCCGCGATGTTGGTCGCGAGCACGATCCGGCGCACCGTGGCCGGGTGCGAGCTGAAGACGCGCTGTTGGTCCGCAGCGCTCAGCCGGGAGTACAGCGGCACCACCTCGATGCTCCGCCCCGGGCGACTGAGCCGCGCGGTCGTGGCCGCAAGCGCGTCGGCGGTGTCGCGGATCTCGCGCTCGCCGGGGAGGAAGACCAAGGTGTCGCCGGCCGACGACTCGTCCAGGAGTTCGCGTACGGCGGCCACCACCGCCTCGGTCTGGTCGCGGACCACCACCTCGCCCTCGTCGTCGGCGATCTCGGCGTCGCGACTCTCCACGAGCGGGCGATAGCGGATCTCGACCGGGAAGGAACGGCCGGACACCTCGATCACCGGAGCGGGCTGCCCACCCGCGTCGGCGAAGTGGG
>JAKFXV010000010.1 GCA_021731205.1 Nocardioides sp.
GCCTCAGCAAGTCGTTGAGTTCGGCTTCGCCAGCGCGGCTTCGCACAATCTCGATGACTTCGTCGGCGCTCAGGTGATGGGTGCAATTGGCAAGCCCAGCAAGGAAGGGGGCACTGGCTCGCTCGTCCGGGCTCATCAACATGTGTGCATCGTGGCAGCACTCGACCTGACGATGCAGGAAGTACCGCTACTTGCTGTCGCGGCGGAGCGTCACACGAACCGGAGGCGCCCCTGGGTCCGGTCGGCTAGTCGTCTGACAACTGTCGCACCTTACTGGCATCATCACGAGCATGGGGCAAGTGGTGAACCTTCTCGATAGGCCGACCTACGGGTTTGGCCAGATCGACGCCATCCTTGGCCTCAAATCTGGGACAGCTTCACGCTGGATAGACGGATATGACCG
Organism: Nocardioides sp.; assembly: GCA_021731205.1. Taxonomy (GTDB): domain Bacteria; phylum Actinomycetota; class Actinomycetes; order Propionibacteriales; family Nocardioidaceae; genus Nocardioides. The sequence continues at coordinate 404 of JAKFXV010000010.1, forward strand.
GCGCGGCAAGCACTACCAGCCCGTCATCCGCGAAGAGACGATGGGCAACGACACCGCCACCTGGGGAGAGTTCGTCGAGGCGCGGATGCTCGCGGAGTACCGCAACGCTGGCGTCAAGATGATTCGGATGCGTCCAGCTTTGGAAGTGCTGCGCCAGGAGCTAGGCACTCGTTACCCGCTAGCCGACGCGCGAATCTGGCTGGGAACGGATGGCCGCGACCTTTTGCGCAAGGTACAAGACAAGGTTCACCTGGACAGTGAGCTCGCCATCGTCTTGGTTCGCACGAAGCATGAGATGCTGCCCGGCGGGCTGACTCCGATTAAGTGGAGCGGTCGCGCCAAGTCGTTCCGTGATTCGTTGGAGTGGAGCGACGCCTCGCTGGGCCTGCAAGTGCCGGAACGCGTCATGCCGCAACCGGGCAACAAAGGTGTCGTAATCGACCCCCTGCGTGGATTCGGTGACCCAGTGGTGCGCGGAAGAAACGTACCCACCAGCGTGATCGCGGAACTCGTGCGAGCCGGCGACACCCCCTCCATGATTGCCGACCTTTATGAGTTGACAATCGAAGAGGTCAACGACGCCATCCGCTACGAGTTGTTCTTGCGCGAGGCCTCCTAAGTCTCCGCTTGGGCTCGGGGTCGATCAGCGATGACAGCGGACAAGGGCCAGCTCCGGTTCTTCGTCGACGAAAGCTCGCTCGGGCTAGGCAAAGCACTCGAAGCCGCCCGCAGAGACACGATCCACACCGGCCACAGATTGATTCCGGAGGTGCCCATCGGGACGCCCGACGAGCTCTGGATTCCGGAGGTCGCCGCGCGAGACCTTACGGTCATCGGCCGTGACAAGAAGATCCGCACCAAACCCAACGAACTTCGAGTCTTTCGCGACGCTGGCTTGAGGGTGTTCCGCATCGGTGGAAAGGCCGACCTGTCGACCTGGGACTGGCTGGGCCGGATTGTGAAGTTCTGGCCGACGATGGAAGACATCCTCGAGTCAGAGTCGGACGGCCCGTGGATGTATGTCATCAACGCAACGGGAGTCGTCCCTGTGGCACTGCCGCAGGACTAGGCGAGACCGCCGAGTCGCTAGGCCCGCTCCCCGAAGACCGCGTCGAACTCCGCGATGGCCTTGCGTGAGTGCCGGATCAGCCGCTCCATCAGGGGACGGAGTGTTGTCGCATCCAAAACGTCGTCCGGAAGTGCATCCAAGAGAACGCGTCCCTCCGGTGCCTGAACCACATCCCGAAGCGGAAGCTTTGGAAGCTCGGCTTTGATCGGCGAATGGTGTGTCCCGGGTTCTACGGCGTCTGAGTTTCTGGATTCTGGTGTCTGACACCAGGAGGTTCAGATGGGACGACCGGGCTATTCGGCTGAGTTTCGACGCAAGGTCCTCGACCTGCTCGCCGACGGCAGAAGTGTCGCCAGCGTCGCGCACGATCTTGACGTCAGCGACCAGACGATCTACAACTGGCGCCGCCAGGACCGTATCGATCGCGGCGAGCAACCCGGTCTGACGACGACAGAGAAGGGCGAACTGGCGACAGCGAAGAAGCGAATCGCAGAACTCGAGACCGAAGTGAAGATCGCGCAGCGAGCCGTCGAACTGCTAAAGGAGCAGACCAGCCCAAAAGGCGGTACGCGGCGGTCGAAGTGATCGCCGCGGAGAACCTCCCGGTCCAGGTCGCCTGCCGGATCCTGGGTGTCTCGGAGTCCGGCTTCTACGAGCACCGCGACCGGGCGCCGTCGCAGCGAACCATCAGACACGCGATGCTCACCGACCTCATTCGACAGGTCCATGCCGAGTCGAGAGGCATCTACGGCATCCAGCGAGTCCACGCCGAGCTGACCCTCGGGCGTGGCGTTCAGGTCGGTCACAACCAGGTCGAGCTGCTGATGCGCCGTGCCGGCCTGCAGGGCGTCACCGGGCGGCGCAAATGGAAGCGGATCCTGCCCAACACGATCGCCACCGACCTCGTCGAGCGAGAGTTCGCACGCAGCGGCCCGAACCAGCTGTGGGTCACAGACATAACCGAGCACCCGACCCGCGAGGGCAAGGTCTACTGCTGTGTCGTCCTCGACACCTACTCGCGCCGGGTCGTCGGTTGGTCGATCGACGCGTCACCGACGGGCGCGTTGGTCACGAACGCGCTCGGCATGGCCATCGATGCCAGGCTCGGTAAGCGGACTGACCCCGGGACGATCATTCACTCGGATCAGGGAGTTCAATTCGGTTCCTGGGCCTTCACCAAGCGGGCCCGCGACTCCGGGCTGCTCGCGTCGATGGGCAGCATCGGCGATTGCTACGACAACTCCATGATCGAGGCGTTCTGGTCGCGGATGCAGGTCGAGCTACTCGACCGGAAGAAGTGGAACACCCGGCTGGAGCTGGCCAACGCAATGTTCGAGTACCTCGAGATCTGGCACAACCGCAAGCGCCGTCACAGCCAGCTCGGATGGCTCACGCCGATAGAGTTCGAACGCAACCGCATCATCACCGTGGCATGAGAATCCAAGAAATCTCGACTACGCGGATCCCGGGGCAGACCAGAGTCTCCGGACATGCCGGGAGGTGTCAGTCACTGTAAGAGGCTCACGCTGACGTTTCCGGTCAGGGTGACCCAGGTTCCGTACATGCCGTCTTTGGCTAGCAGGGTTCCACCGGTAGTGAGCGCCCCGATCCGGTCGCCGGCAAGGAAGACCTGCTTGATGCTTCCCTGGAGGGTGACCCAGCTGCCGTAGGTGCCGTCCTTGGCGATCAGGGTCCCATCGGTGAGAACTGCCGCGATTCGGTGGGGTCCTGTGAATCCGGTCTCTGCTGTGTTCTTTTTCGCATGGAGGTATCCGGCGAATCCGTTCCCGCTGACCTTGCTCAAGAGAGAGCTCATGCGCCCCGATGTGCTGGCGTTCTGTTCGACCCAAC
>JAKFXV010000099.1 GCA_021731205.1 Nocardioides sp.
CAGGATGCCGTTGGCATCGATGTCAAAGGTGACCTCGATCTGGGGCACCCCGCGCGGCGCGGGGCGGATGTCCTCCAGCCGGAACCGGGCCAGCACGCGGTTGTCGGCCGCCCTCTCCCGCTCGCCCTGGAGCACGACGACGTCGACAGCGGCCTGGTTGTCCTCCGCGGTGCTGAAGATCTCAGTCCGTCGAGCCGGGATGGTGGTGTTGCGCTCGATGACCTTGCTCATCACCCCACCCATCGTCTCCAGACCCAGCGACAGGGGCGTGACGTCGAGCAACAGCACATCCTTGACGTCGCCCTTGATGATCGCCGCCTGGACGGCCGCGCCGACGGCCACCACCTCGTCCGGGTTGACGGTCATGTTGGGTTCCTTGCCGCCGGTCAGGCGGCGTACCAGTGCCTGCACGGCGGGGATCCGCGTTGACCCGCCCACCAAAATGACCTCGTCGATGTCGTCGGCGGTGACCTTGGCGTCCTCCATCGCACGCGTGACTGGGCCGAGACAACGATCGACGAGGTCGGCCGTGAGCTGTTCGAAGGTCGACCGCATCAGGTTGACGTTGAGGTGCTTGGGCCCGGAGGCGTCGGCGGTGACAAAGGGGAGGTTGACAGCGGTCTGGGTGACCGCGGACAGCTCCACCTTGGCCTTCTCGGCAGCCTCGAACAGGCGCTGGAGGGCCTGGGAGTCGTCGCGGAGGTCGATGCCATTGGACTTCTTGAAGTCGTCGGCAAGGTAGTCGACCACGCGTCGATCGAAGTCGTCGCCGCCGAGATGCGTGTCCCCGGCCGTGGCGCGGACCTCGACCACGCCGTCCCCGACGGTGAGGATGCTCACGTCGAACGTGCCGCCACCGAGGTCGAAAACCAGCACGGTCTCGTTCTCGAGCTTGTCCATTCCGTACGCGAGGGCGGCAGCCGTCGGCTCGTTGATGATCCGGAGGACCTCGAGCCCGGCGATCTTGCCGGCGTCCTTCGTGGCCTGTCGCTGCGCGTCGTTGAAGTGCGCCGGCACGGTGATGACCGCCTCGGTGACCCGCTCGCCGAGAGACCGGCCGGCATCGTCGACGAGCTTTCGAAGTACCTGCGCGGAGATCTCCTCGGGGGCGTAGAGCTTGCCGTTGACCTGGATTCGCGCTGCGCCGTCCGGGCCGGCCACCACGTCGAAGGAGACGGTCGTCATCTCGCTGCTGACCTCGTCGTACTTGTGACCGACGAAGCGCTTGGCGGAGTAGATCGTCCCCTTCGGGTTCAAGATCGCCTGTCGCCGGGCCATCTGGCCCACCAGTCGCTCGCCGTTGTCCAAGAAGGCGACCACGGACGGCGTCGTCCGGTTGCCCTCCGCGTTCGGGACGACCTGCGGCTGCCCACCCTCCAGCGCCGCAATCACCGAGTTCGTCGTTCCCAAGTCGATGCCGACTGCCCTGCCCATGACCACTCCATCCGCCGGAAGCTCGTGTCACGGCCATGGTTCTCGAGGGCCGACTCGCGGGCATCCCGTGAACGGGTGCTTCTCCACGGCCGGGCCGGCCTCCAGCTTCCTAGCCGGTGGGGACGCGGTGCCGCATGGCCAGCACGGTCAGCTCGACGCGCGAGTGGATGCCGAGCTTGAGGTAGACGTGCTTGAGGTGGGCGTCCACGGTGTGCCGGGAGAGGTGGAGCTGCAGGCCGATGCTGCGGTTGGTACTCCCCTGAGTCACAGCGGCCACGACGCGCAGCTCGCCCTCGGTGAGCGACGCCCATTCCGGGTCCGTGCCCTCGTCGCCGGGTGAACCTACCCTGACCAGGGGATACCGATTCGCTGCCGCAACCCTCGCGGCGGGGTACTCCGTGGGAGGCAGGTAGTGGGGGTTGACGATCACCGTTCGGTCCAGCAGGACCTTGGGGTGGGTACGAAGCACCTCGACGAGCATGTCGGCACCGAACTTCTGCAGGTCGTAGAGGCAGATGAGGATGGCGGGCATCTGCTCGACGACCCGGTTGAGGGCCGCCTCGTAGCGGAACAGGTCGTCCCAGCCGGGTGGCCCGGGCAGCACCCACGACATCTCGCCGGCGGCTCGGAGCAGGTCGAAGCCGTCGCCGCGCGCCGCGTTCACGCTCTCGGAGAGAAAGCTCATCATGTCGTCGACGCTGAACTCCCCCGAACGGAGGTAGACGTCCGATGCTCGTTCGACGTCCAACTGTGCCGATCGTCGCGAAAACGTCGCACCGGGCTGTCCCACAGCCCGGTCCCGGACCAGTGCCGGTTCGACATCGTCGATCAGGCAAAGGCACTTGTCGCCCTGCCGCAACCCCTCCTCGAGAAATGGGTACAGCAGCCGGTCGCGCTCGACGGGGCCTGAGTAGAGCGCACAGAAGTGCACTCCTGGCCTGACGACGCCCACCCCGGGGATCCCGAGGCTCAGACCGTTCATGGTGGCCACCGTTCAGTGGATCCGAGGTAGAACCCTGACCCTACGCGCATTCGGCGCGGGTCGCCTTCCATCAACCTGATCGGCTGCGCACCTGCCCGCGTCGCCGACGCTCTGCAGCGGGTGTCGCGCGGCTGGGTGTGGTCGGAGTGCTGTGGGTGTTCGGACGACCCGGACGACCTGAGGCCCTAGCCGATGTCGAGGATCGGATTGTCGATCAGCCCGTTGAACTGATCGGGGGAGCCGTGGATCTCCGTGGCCGAGAGGAGCTTCCCTCCTATCGACACCGGCGTGCTGAGCGGGAAGCTCAGCCAGCCGAGCCGCTTGACTCTCGACTTGTTCCGCACGGTCGTCCCGAGGGTGCCGTCGGACTGAATCGGGGTGACCTCGAGCCACACCTGATCGCCGGTTGGGAGGGCCTTGCGGAAGCAGCGCAGCCGATGCCACTCCCCCGCCGGCATGAGGTACTTCGACTTCAGGGCGATCGCACCTTTGGGCCCCTTGACCCGGCACAGGGCGTAGCCGCTGTCGACCTGCAGCTTGTACTGCGACCGAGTGCCGAAGAGCCCGCGCTGGAACACGTTGTTGCCGTTGTCGAACTCGCGCCCGGTGGTGACCGGATCCAGGTTGACGTCAGCGCCGAAGAAGAATGGCTGAGAACCCGGCGACATCACCTCGGTGTCGGTCGTATTGACCATGGCGACGACCGCTCGCGCTCCGTTCGCCGCGCCGTCGTACGACGGGAAGTCGCCGGCGTCGCCGGAGCCCACGTAGGACGGCACGCCGACGACGTCGCCGCCGTTGGACGTGACCAGAAACTGCTTGGTGGGTGGTGCCGGCTGTACGGCGGGCAGCACCGGCCCGGCGGCCTGGTCCCCGTCAGCGAAGTACGGCATCGCGTCGGTCG
>JAKFXV010000302.1 GCA_021731205.1 Nocardioides sp.
GAAGTCGAAGTGCACCGGACCGTCGTATCCCCCGGACAGCAGCGTGTCGACCACCCAGAAGGCGCCGCGCACGTTGCCGGCGCCGAAGCGGAAGTCCTGGTCATAGCGCGGCCCGCTCTGGCCGTTGAGGTCGATATGGAAGAGCTTGCCCTGCCACATCGCCTGCGCGTAGCCGTGCGCCGCGTTCAGCCCGGCCATCTCCTCGTGCCCGATCTCGGGGTTGACCCCCACCAGGTCGGGGCGCTCCAGCTCGTTGATGAACGCCAGCGCGTGCCCGATCGTCGGCAGCAGGATGTCGCCGCGCGGCTCGTTGGGCTTGGGCTCGATCGCGAACCGGATGTCATAGCCGCGATCCACGACGTACTGCGACAGCAGGTCGAAGCCCTCCTTGTAGCGGTCCAGCGCCGCCGCGACGTCCTTGGCCGCCCCCGACTCCGCGCCCTCGCGACCGCCCCAGCAGACGTACGTCGCCGCGCCGAGCTCGGCGGCCAGGTCGAGGTTGCGCATCACCTTCTGCAGCGCGAACCGGCGCACCTCGCGGTTGTTGGCGGTCAGCGCGCCCTCCTTGAACACCGGGTGGCTGAACAGGTTGGTCGTCGCGGTGGTCACCACCAGGCCGGTGTCGGCCAGCCCCTGCTTCCAGCGCGCGATGATCGCGTCGCGCTCGGGGTCGGGGCTGCCGAAGGGGATCAGGTCGTCGTCGTGGAAGTTCACGCCGTACGCCCCGAGCGCGGCCAGCCGCTCCAGTGCATAGACGGGGTCCATCGGCGGCCGGGTCGGCTCGCCGAACGGGTCGCGGCCGGGGTAGGCCACCGTCCACAGGCCGAAGGAGAACTTGTCCTCGGGGGTCGGGGTCCAGCTGGTGCTGCTCATGAAACGGGCCTTCCTGGTCAGGACCACACGGCGGTGCGGTCGCGTAACAGCGCGTATTGCTCGCGCACGTGCGGGGTGGGGTCGGCCTCCAGCAGCCGACCGTCCTTGAGGTCCCACTGCGGGGGGTTCGCGGTTGCCGCGAGCGCCCAGGCCGCCTGGCGGGCAGCGCCGAGGGCGACGTACTCCTCCGGGGCGGGCAGGGTGACCGGGCGGCCGAGGATAGCCGGCGCCAGAGTTTGTACGGCGGCACTGCGCGCGGCGCCGCCGATCAGCACGATCCGACCGCTTGGGTTGGCGCCGCCCGGGATCGCGGCGTGCAGGTGGTCGACCGCGTCGGCCAGCGAGCAGAGCAGCGCTTCGTACGCCGCCCGCGCCAGGTCTGCCGGCCCGGTGTCGTCGGTCAGGCCGGCCCAGACGCCGGTCGCGTCGGGCCGGTTGGGGGTGCGCTCGCCGCCGTAGTAGGGCAGCAGGGTGACCCCGTTCGATCCTTCGGGTGCGGCCAGCGCCAGGTGGGAGAGGTCGTCGAGGGAGACCCCGAGGAGTCGCGCTTGCAGGGCCAGGATCCGGGCCGCGTTGACGGTCGCGACCAGCGGCAGGAAGCGCCCGGTCGCATCCGCGAACCCGGTCACCGAGCCGGTCGGGTCGATCACGGGCTGTTCGGTCACGGCCGAGGCGACCCCCGAGGTGCCGATCGACACGACGACGTCACCGGGCCGCAGGTCCAGGCCGAGCGCTGCGGCCATGTTGTCGCCGGTGCCGGCGCCGAGGAGCTGGCCGGTCGGCGTGTGGCCGGCGATCTCCCCGGGTCCGACGATCCGGGGCAGTTCGACCTCGTGCCCGATCGCGGCGGCGGCCAGCTCGGGTCGCCAAGCGTTGGTGCGAGTGGAGAAGTAGCCCGTGCCGGAGGCGTCCCCACGATCGGTGTACGCCGTCGTCCCCGGCGCCGCCAGGTGGGCAGAGACGTAGTCGTGCGGGAGCAGCACGCTCGTGACCCGTGCCGCGTTCTCGGGCTCGTGGTGGCTCAGCCAGCGCAGCTTGGTGACGGTGAAGGAGGCGACCAGCACGCTCCCGACCGCCTCGGCGCAGGCCGCCGGGCCGCCCCACTCCTCGATCAGTTCGGTGGCCGCGTGAGCCGAGCGGTTGTCGTTCCACAACAGCGCGTCGCGGACCGGCTCGCCGGCCGCGTCGAGGGCCACCATGCCGTGCTGCTGGCCACCGACCGCGAGGGCGCTGGCCTGCTCGCCGAACCCCGCGGCCGCGGCGTCGTACGCCCTCAGCCAGGCGCGTGGATCGACCTCGGTGCCGGGCGGATGGGCGGCACTGCCCCGCTCGACGACGGTCCCGTCCGAGGCGTCGACCAGCAGCGCCTTGGTGGATTGGGTGGAGGAGTCCACCCCGAGGACGAGTGCCATGCTGCTATTAAGTACGAGTCTCGAACTAATGTCAAGGCGAGCCCTCCGGCAGCGCGCAGCGCCGAACCCCGCAACGTCATACGTTTCGCGCCCTATGGCGACCACTTCGTATGACGTCCGGCGGGCGCGCAGCGCCGAACCCAGCTAGGCGAGGTCCTCTTCGACCGAGGCGATCCAGGCGTCGCGGTACTCCACCAGCGGCCCCATCTCCAGCGCGTCACAGGTCAGCGTCTCGTAGAGGTTGTGCACCTCGACGTGCTCGCTGTCGTCCGGGTTGGGCCCGGCCAGCACGAACTCGCCCCGCTCCGAGGTGACGTAGGTCCGCAAAGTGTCGACATCTCGACTCGGCAGGTCGCGCGGGTAGAGCACGATCACGAACCCGTCGCCCATCGTGTGCCCGAAGTCGTTCATCGGCGAGTCCGCGGTCGGTTCGGTGAACACCTCAGCGGGGTGCGTCCCCGTCGTCAGGAACTCCCGCGTCCGCTCGGCGAGCACGCAGCTGCTCCGCTCGCTGATCGCGAGATTCGTGGGCTCGCCCAGCGGCGGGTTGAGCAGCTGCAGCAGCACCAGGACACTCGCGGCCGCCCCGCCCAGCGCGACTCCGCCGGCCAGCACCAACCGAGTCGTGTCACTCACCGCGATCAGCTTGCCCACGATGTACGCCGCCGCGGCCAGCGCCGCCACCGCCGCCAGCTGGCCCAGCTCGACACCGACGTTGAACGCGACCACCTTCAGCAACCGGCCGTCCTCGGGCAACCCGAGCTCGTCGAGCCGGGCCGCGAGGCCGAAGCCGTGGAAGAGACCGAAGCCGAGCACGATCGCCCCGAACGACCGGACGTCGAGCGCCCGCCCCGACAGCCCATACCCACCGACGAAGATCACGCTCAGCGCGATCACCAGGTCGACCAGCGTCGGGTCCAGGCCCCAGCCGAGCACGCTCGCCAGGATCAGCGTCGTGCTGTGCCCGACCACGAAGACCGAGATCATCTTCGCCGCCAGCACCCAGCT
>JAKFXV010000301.1 GCA_021731205.1 Nocardioides sp.
GCGTCGGCCGGGCCGACGAGCGCGGCCCCCAGGGTGAACCCGTCCACGCCAGTCAGGGTGACGCGCTCGGCGTCAGCCGGGACATCGTCGCACTGGTCGGCGAGTGGGGTGCTGGGCGCGTAGGTGCGGTGCCGCTCGAGGTAACCCCAGCCCACGCGGGCGGCGGCCGCGACGACGACCAGGCCGAGGCCGAGGGCCACGATCAGCGCAATGGTGGGGCCGGTACGACGTCGCGGGCGATCGGGCAGGGACGTCACGCGCCCCAACCTAGGTCGGATGCCGGTCGCGCGCGGCGGCCTTCACCAACTCTCCACACCCCCCGACGGGCGGAGGCGGCAGTTCAGCGTTCCAGGCCTGACGGGGTGCACAGGCTCCGCGCGATGCCCTCGGTGTCGTCCTCGATGATGTGCTGGAACATCCGTGCGGAGCGATCGCTGTCCCACGTCACCCGCAGATCCGCGATCGGCACGCCACAGGTCAGCCCGGACTCGCCGCTGACTCGGGTCATCGCCCAGGCGAAGCGCGCGAGGTCCACGGGCCCGGTCTGGTCTCCGATGACGAAGGACTCGGAGCCGGCTCCCGCCAACCGGACATAGCGCACGGGATTGAGCACCGACCACGGGGAGGCGGCCTTGGCTCCGACAGCGGAGACCACCTCGCGTTGCCGGCGCGCCCGATCGATGTCTCCGAGCGTGGCGGTGTGCCGAGACCGGGCGTATCCCAGCGCCGTCGCGCCGTTCGCCTGCTGGCAGCCACGAGCGATATCCAGATTGGCGAGCGGGTCGACCATCTTGCGGCGCGGGCAGATCTCGATACCGCCCACCGCGTCGACGACTCGCACCAAGCCGCCGAGACCGATCTCGACGTAGTCGTCGATCCGGATGCCGGTGTTCTGTTCGAGGGTACGCACGAGCAGTTTCGGGCCGCCGTACGCGTAGGCGGCGTTGATCTTCGTCCGGCCGTAGCCCGGCACGTCGACCAGGGAGTCGCGGGGGATAGACAGCAACAGGTTCGGCCCGGAGCCGATGTGGAGCAACATGATCGTGTCGGTGCGCTGGCCGCCCGCGTCACCGGTGCCCAGCTCCCGGCGCTCGCGTCGCGTCAGACCGGCGCGCGAGTCGCTGCCGACCAGCACGTACGTCGTCCCGTCCTGCTCGGCGGGTCGAGCGCCGGCTGGTTCGGCGTCCACGGTCGCGATTCGCGTCCATGCCCACCACGGCACGGCGATGAGGAACACCAGCCATCCGAACAGCGCGAACTTGACCAGCCGGAAGCCGCGCGGGCGCCAGCGCCGGCTCCGGGTCGGCTCCGGCTCGGGAACGGGCTCCGGCTCGGGGGCGAGATTCGGGAGCATCCGGGTCCGGTCGTCGCCGGCCTCGGCGCGGTTGCCGTAGAGCCAGTCGTACTCCGGAGTGCCCTCCTCCGGGCCTTGGCTGCCACTCATGGGCACGAACGTAGCCGGTGACCCGAGCTCTTGCGGTCGGCGCGTCGCGCCGTACTGGGACAGGTGTGACTGGTGATACTAAGTCTGCACTCTTCAGGCGTTGGACGAACCGCACGCCTGCTTCCCCGGCAGAGAGGCAACCGATGCCGACCGCGACCATTGCTGCGGTGCGCGAGCGAGCGTCCGAGCCGACCCGCCCCCGCGAGCACGACGTCCCGGAACGGGCCACCGGCATTCGCTTCCGTCGGGCAGTGACGCTGATGATCATGACGTTGCTGGTCCCAGGCTCCGCACAGTTGGTTGCCGGTGATCGCCGGGTGGGCCGAGCGGTACTGCGCGTCTGGCTGGTTCTCGTCGTCGGCGTCGGGCTCGTATGTGTGCTCGCGCTGACGGTCCAGCAGTTCGCGTTCTGGCTGGTCGCCAATACGGCGGTGCTCGCGCTGGTGCGGTACGGCTTGATGGCGCTGGCGATCGCCTGGGCGGCGTTGTTCGTTGACGCCTGGCGGTTGGGTCAGCCGCTCTCCCTGGGACCCCGCCAGCGCCTGACGGCGGTAGGTCTCAACGGCGTGCTCTGCTTCGGCGTCGCCGGGTCGCTCCTCTTCGGCGCGCACCTGGTCGGCGTACAACGCGAGTTCATCACGGCCACGTTCGTGGGTGGCGAGGTCAAGGGCGCCCACGACGGACGCTTCAACGTGTTGTTGTTGGGCGGAGACGCCGGGGTCGGTCGCACCGGACTCAGGCCGGACTCGATCACGTTGGCCAGCATCGATGCCGACACCGGCCGTACGGTGCTGATCGGGCTGCCGCGCAACCTGGCGAACGTTCGGTTCGCCGACGGCTCGGTGATGGACGAACAGTTCCCGCGGGGGTTCACCTGCGACGACTGCTACCTCAACGCGGTCAGCACCTGGGCGAACGATCACCAGAGCCTGTTCAAGAAGTCGAAGCACCCAGGCATCGACGCGACCGTCTCTGCCGTCGAGGGAGTGACCGGGCTGGAGGTGAACTACTGGGCGATGGTCAACCTTCGTGGCTTCGCCCAGCTCGTCGACGCCATGGGCGGGGTGACCCTCAAGGTGCGCTCGCCGATTCCGGTCGGCGGGTTGGGATCGGACGTCACGGGCTACATCAAGCCTGGCACTCGCACCCTCAGCGGACGAGACACCCTCTGGTTCGCGCGTGCGCGGGAGGGCTCGGACGACTACTCGCGGATGGCGCGCCAAAAGTGCGTCCTCAACGCGATCGTTACGCAGATCAGCCCGCAGGTGGCCGTCCGGAACTTCCAGGATCTGGCCCGGGCGAGCTCGGACATGATCGCGACCAACCTGCCTGCCAAGGAGCTCGACCGCTTCATGGCCCTGGCCCTGAAGGCGAAGAGTCAACCGATCTCGACCCTCAGCCTGGTGCCGCCGACGATCAGCACCAGCGACCCCGACTTCGGCCAGATCCGCGATCTGGTGACCGGTGCCATCGATCGTTCCGATGGCGGCGCGGCACCGACTTCGAAGGAGACCAAGAAGCTCAAGCGCAAGCAGCGCAACGCGCCCGTCACCGGGGGTTCGGTGGGGTCCTTGAGCACGGGGTACGCCGCCAACCGGGCCGACGACCTGGCGAGCACCTGCTAGCCCGCCCCCGCGTAGGGTGAGCGCCGTGGCTGAGCCGAACCAGCGCCGCCCAGAGCGTCGTTCGGACCGTCGCCTGGTGGCGGTCGTCGTGACCTTCAACCGGTTGACCCTCCTGCAACGACTGATCGCGCGATTGGCCACGTTGGATGAGCTGGCCGAGGTGCTGGTCGTGGACAACGCTTCGACCGATGGCACGGGCGACTGGTTGACCGAGCGTGGCCTG
>JAKFXV010000252.1 GCA_021731205.1 Nocardioides sp.
GTATCAACCGACGCGGTCGGGCCCGGATCAACCGACGCGGTCGGGCCCGGATCAACCGACGCGGTCGGGCCCGGAGAGCTTGTGCAGGGCTCCCGCGACGCCATGTACGACCTCCGGCCCCGGAATCCGTTGCGCGAGGAGCCAGGCAGCCCACGTGGCGTTCCAGTCCAGCGCGATGACGATGTCGGACTGCTTGAACATGGACGTGACCTCACGCGACCACACGGTGCCCGTCGCGAAGAGCACGGCGGCATCCTTCGACCAGCGCTGCGGGACGACCCGCAAGATCAACTGGTCCAGGCCGGAGAGCCGAGTCCGGGCCGCCCCCCGGACCCGGACTGCGCGTCGCGGTCGCAAGGACTTGCGGACGACCACACACCGGTTGACCGGCAACCGGCCGATCGGGCGCGTGAGCACGACCAGACTGATCTCCGGATCATGGCGTTGCAGGGGCTGCAGCTGTCCGGCCAGCCACTCACCGGTGAGTTTGCCCTTGGTCGAAAGGATGAGCACTCTCATCAAGAGCCTCTCTCGAAACGGGCGAGCAGGGCCGAGACCCGCGGCATGAGTTGACGGCTGCGTTCCCATCGGGCGGCGTACTCGACACAGGCGAGGCGCTGTTGTTCGCTGGCCGTGCGAGCGGCCCCGGCGGCGGCGCCCAGGGCCACGGCGATAGCCGCCGGTTCGAGGTCGTCGGCTTGGAACCACAGTGGGTAGCCGGCCAGCACCTTCTCGGCGTCGGCTCCGGGCGCGTGCACGCTCACGATGGGTAGGCCGGTCGCCATGTACTCGTAGACCTTGCCGCTGGTCACGAATCGCCCCCGGCCCAACACCAGCAGCAAGACGTCCAGCTCGGCGTACACCTCAGCGAGCTTCGTCTTCGGTTTCGGGCCGCAGTAGCGCACTCCCGAGGCTTCGGCCAACTCGAGGGTGCGCGCCGTTCCTCCGTCGTGCACCAAGAAGAAACCGAGATATCCCCACAGCTGCGCCTGCGCCTGCCGAAGTTCCTCGTGCTGTTCGCGCGCCAACTGCCAGCCGGCCAACAACTCCGCCAGCGGCACCGCACTGCTGATCGTGCCGACGTATCCGAACCGGAGCGGGCGCTCCGGTGGCGGCGGCTGGAGGTGTGGCGCAGGTGCGAACTCGAGGTCATAGCCGTTGGCCACGGTATGGATCCGGTCGGCTGCAGCTGGGTAGTGGGTGGCATGCCACTGTGAGATGGCGTCGTTGACGAACCAGCACTCCAACGCATCGCGGAGGTAGGCAGCCTCTCGCTCGAGCACCCGGGGATCCTCGGTGCGCTCCTCGGTGAAGACGTTCAGGGACCAGGCGTCTCGCTGATCGAGGACGAACGGGATGCCGAACCGTTCGAAGAGCACGTGGGCGGCCTCGATGGCCACGTTGGGGTTGGCCGTCGCCACCGTCAGGTCGATGGGGCGGCGCCGGTGGATGTCTTCGGCGGCCCCGATCAGCGGACGTCGCCACGACCCGTAGTTCGCCTCGGGGAACTCGCGAAGGATCCGCTCGTTGCGACGGTCGCGCCAATCGCGTGAATGCCGCGCTTGGTCACGTGACCACCGGCGGATGTCGGTCTCAGGCAAGTCGAAGGGGATGCGTACGACTTCGATCCGGGGGTCGATCCTCGACTCAAGGGTCGGATCGACTCCGGTGTAGCGGTGGAAGGTATCCCTCTCGCACGTGAGCACGGTGACGTCGAAACCACCTTCGGCCAGCATGTTGGCGGTGGCGAGGGCGCGGTAGACCCCGCTGCCTCTGGAGGGTGGGTAGCCCCACGCGATGTAGAGCACATGTGGTCGACCGCCGGGCCGGTCTCGAGGACTCAACACCACTCCTCGAGGACGTCGACCACGCGATCGGCGGCGGCGCCGTCGCCGTACGGCGTGCCCCGGTCGACCGCGGGTGCGCCGCGCGTCACGATCCTCGCGAACTCGCCGTCGGCGAGGCGATGCGGGTCGGGTGTCAGCACATTCCACTCGCCTGTCAGGGTCTCGACCCACTCCGTCTCCGGACGGACCGTCGTGCAGGCACGGCCCAGGACGAAGGCCTCCTTCTGCAATCCTCCGGAGTCCGTCACCACTCCGAGCGACCCGAGCACCGCAGCGACCATCTCGGCGTACGCCAACGGGCGTCCGACGTGGAGGGCACCTCGCCGGAGGTCAAGTCGGTGGGCCTCGGCCCGAGCCACCAGCCGCGGGTGGGCCAGCAGAGCGACCTGAACGGGGAGCGCCGCCAACGCAGCCACGATGGCGTCGAGACGCTCGGGATCGTCGGTGTTGTCTGGGCGGTGGAGCGTGGCCACGACGTACGGCGCCGTCCGGTCGAGCGTGTGCGGAAGGGCGTCGAGAAGGATGGAACTGCCCGCCACCTGGTCGCGGACTCTCAGGCAGACATCGACCATCACGTCGCCCACGAGCACCGATCGGCCGGCGAGGTTCTCCTCGGCAAGGTGTTGCATCGCCGTCGCGGTCGGCGCGAGCAGCAGGTCGGCGGCATGGTCGGTCAACACTCGGTTGTGCTCCTCGGGCATCCTGCGGTTGAAAGAGCGCAGGCCCGCTTCGAGGTGTGCCACGGGCACGTGCAGTTTCACCGCCGCGAGAGTGGCCGCGATGGTGGAGTTCGTGTCGCCGTACACCAGCACCCAATCGGGTCGTTCGGCGTCGAGAACCGGGTCGAGCGCACTGAGCATGGCGCCGGTCTGAGCCCCATGACTCCCAGAGCCGATCCCGAGATGGACGTCGGGGGAGGGGATGCCCAGCCCGGTGAAGAACACCTCCGACAAGTCGGCGTCATAGTGCTGACCTGTGTGCAGGATCCGGTGGGTGTGCCTGGTTCGCCCCATCGCGGCCGCGATCGGCGCGAGCTTGACCAACTGCGGCCGTGCGCCGACCACGCTAAGGACCTTCACATCCCCCTCCTGAGCATGAACACGTCGAGGAACCCTATCCCTCACCGGCGCCAACTCTCCGGACCCACCACCCATCTCGCTAGGGTCGGGCCATGCTCGCCGTGTACGCACAGTCGTTTTCCACCGAGGACCCGCTGGCCGGGCTGGTGATCGGCGAGCGCCCCGAGCCGGAGGCCCCCGAGGGTTGGACCACGGTTCGGGTGCGCGCGGCCGCGCTGAACCACCACGACCTGTGGACCCTCAAGGGTGTCGGGCTCCGGGAGGAGGCGCTGCCGATGATCCTCGGGGGCGATGCCGCGGGCGTCGACGCCGACGGCAACGAGGTCATCGTCCACTCGGTGA
>JAKFXV010000251.1 GCA_021731205.1 Nocardioides sp.
ACATCCCGTCCGGGCCGAACTCGAGCCGGCCGCCGTCGTGGATGAAGGCGCTGGGAATCCTGGACAGGATCACCTGCGGCTGGCCGAGCCGATCTCCGTCGTACGACGCCCGGACGACGCGGTTGTCCTCCTCGGTCGTGAGGTAGAAGAACACGGCCGCATCCCTGTCGAAGTCCGGTGACACGGCCACCCCGAGCAGTCCCGCTTCCCCGCGGGGTGAGGCGTCCGCCATCCGCCCGATCTCGCGCACCGGCTTGCCTGGTTCCACGATCAGCACCCGGGTCGTGTCGCGTTCGGTCACGATCGCGCTGCCGTCGGGCAGGAAGTCGATGCCCCAGGGGACCGACAGCCCAGCAGCGACGGTGCCGATGACCTTCGGGGCGGGCCGGCTCGGGTCGATCTCGGCACCCGAGGCCTCACTCGGATCGGCCGTTACCGCCACGCTTGGCTCGCTGACAGGCCGGGTGTCCGGCTCGGCGGTCAGGCCGCACCCAGCCACGGCTAGGGCGATACCAAGGACCCAGAAGCGGCTGATCGTCACCGGCTCAGTCTCCCAGCAGCCCGAAATCGCGGGCTCGCCTCCGAGTCGTGGTCGTGGCGCCGATGCTGGCGCAAACGACGCATGCGACCGCCAGGATCTGCGGCCACGTCAAGAGCTCGCCCAAGACGATTGCTCCGGCCAGGGCCGCGGCCGCGGGTTCGAGACTCATCAAGATGCCGAACAGCGCGGGCGTCAGGGTGCGCAGGGCGGTGATCTCGAGGGCGTACGGCAGCGCCGAGCTGAGCAACCCGACCGCGGCTCCGGCGGCGAGCACGCGCGGCTCCAGCAGAGCGGATCCGCCCGTGATCACCGCAGCCGGGCTCAGCCACGCCACGGCCACCAGGCTCGCGACGGTGAGCCCGTCGATGCCCGGCCAGTGTCGTCCGGTGCGGGCGCTGAGCAGGATGTACGACGCCCACGCGGCACCCGCCAGCAGCGCGAAACCGACCCCGGCCGGGTCGAGCTCGGTGCGGGAGACCCCGAGCAGAGCCACCCCCGTGGCAGCCAGGCCCACCCAGACCAGATCCCGTCGTCGGCGCGACCCGACCAGGGCGACGGTGAGCGGGCCGATGAACTCCAAGGTCACGGCCACCCCGATCGGGATCCGGGACAGCGCTTGGTAGAAGGCCCAGTTCATCAACGCGAGCGACGAGCCGAAGCAGACGACGACCGTCCAGTCGGCTCGGGTGCGTCCCCGGATGGCCGGCCTGGCCCAGGCGAGGAGCAGGAGCGCGCTCGCGACCAGCCGCAGCCAGGTCAGCGCCGACGGGGTCACGGAGTCGAACGCGGACTTGCCGATCGCCGACCCCAACTGAGCGGACCAGACCGCCGCGAGCACCACCCAAACGGCCCGAACGGTCGCGTCGCGGGGGGCTCCTGCGCTGCGGGTCGAGGTCTCCACGGGTCCGTTCCCTGGGTCGGTTCCTGGGTCTAGGGTGCTGATCATGGCAGGCGACCCGACCGCGACCGTGCTGCTTGTCGGCACCCGCAAGGGACTGTGGATCGGCATCTCCGACCAGGCCCGGATCGACTGGTCCTGGGCAGGTCCGCACTTCTCGATGGAGGAGGTGTACTCCTGCCTCCTCGACGTCCGCGCCGAGACTCCCCGGCTGTTGGTGGGGTCGTCGTCGAGTTGGCTGGGCCCTCAGGTATGGCGTTCCGACGACCTCGGTGCCAGTTGGCAGGAGACCCCCAACGGCGCGCTGCGCTTCCCCTCCGATGTGGACGCGACGGTGGCCCGGGTCTGGCAGCTGGTGTCGGGCACCGAGCCTGACGTGGTGCACGCCGGCACCGAACCGGGCGCCATCTTCACCTCCCGCGATCGCGGTGAGACCTTCAGCCTCGAGCGGGCCCTGTGGGACCACCCGCACCGCGAGCACTGGCAGCCGGGCTTCGGTGGCCAGGCCTTCCACACGATCCTTCCGCACCCCAGCGACCCCGACTCCCTGCTGGCCGCGCTCTCCGCCGGAGGCGTCTACCGCACCGCCGATGGGGGTGGTTCGTGGGCCCCTGCCAACCAGGGCATCAAGGCCGAGTTCTTCCCGGGCGAGCGGAACTACCCGGAGTTCGGCCAGTGCGTCCACAAGATCGCGCGGCACCCGTCCGCTCCCGACCGGTTGTTCTTGCAGAACCACGGCGGCGTCTACCGCTCCGACGATGGCGGTGACTCCTGGGTCGACATCGCGCCGGGGCTGCCGGCCGAGTTCGGGTTCCCGATCGCCGTCAGCCCCGACGATCCCGACACCGTCTACGTCTTCCCGCTCAGCGGAGCGGAGGGCCGGTTCCCGGTCGGCGCGAAGGCCGCACTGTGGTGCTCGCGCGACGCGGGCGCGAGCTGGGAGCCGTTGGGCGACGGGCTGCCGGAGTCGTTCTACGTCGGCGTGCTGCGCGACGCCTTGTGCACCGACTCCTGGCCCCAGCACGGGATCTACCTCGGGGCTCGCAACGGTGCTGTGCACGCCTCGGCCGACGGCGGCGCGAGCTGGCGCGAGATCGTGCGAGACCTTCCCGACGTGGTCGTGGTCCGTGCGTACGCCGTCTAGCCCAGCCCTGGCAGGACTTCGTTCCCCTAGATCTCGGGTGCTGCACGTCTGGCACGATGTCGATATGCCGTCGTACACCGTGGTCCGCAAGGCCAATATCAACGCGACACCCGAACGAGTGCATGCCCTCATCAACGACTTCCACGAGTGGTCGGCGTGGTCGCCCTGGGAAGATGTCGACCCCAACCTCCAGCGCACGATCACCGGTCCCGCCAGCGGCGTGGGCGCGCACTATGCCTGGGTCGGCAACAAGGCCGCCGGCGAGGGTTCCATGGAGATCGTCGGCTCGGCGCCCGATCAGATCCGGATCGACCTGCGGTTCATCAAGCCGATGAAGTCGCAGACGGTGACCCGCTTCGACATCACCCCGTCGGGTCACGGCGCGGAGGTCAGCTGGACGATGAGTGGCGAGCAGAAAGGTCTCTGGGGCCTGATCGGACGGTTCTACCCGATGGACAAGATCGTCGGGAAGGACTTCGAGAAGGGTTTGGCTCAACTGAAGGCCGTCGCCGAGTCCGACTGACCCCGCCCCATCCGCCGCGTTCCCGGCCGCGTTGTTTCACCATGTGAAGGTGGTGAATCTGCACTTCCCACGGCCGCGGATTCAATCGGTGGAGGCAACGCAACCTGAGATGGAGCGTTGTTGTGCGCCGAGTGATTGCGTGTGAGATCCGTGATGAGT
>JAKFXV010000253.1 GCA_021731205.1 Nocardioides sp.
GGCGTTCGGCGACGAAGCCTATGTGGACCTGTGTGCACAACTTCGCCCCGGGGCCACGGTCCGCTTCGTGCCGGCCTGAGGCGGGACCTCACTCCTCGGCAATCTCGAGCGGCGCCAGCTGCGGGTCGGTCACGCTGAACGATCGCACCGGTCCGGGGGGAGTGGCGGCAGTCTCGAAGCGGACCGTGACGACGCCGCGACCCGATCCCCAGACCCAGCCGGGGCCGTGGACCAGGTGGACGACGTCCTGCCCGGGCGCGTAGGTAAGGCGTGGCGGGTCGGGAATGGAGTCGATGACGGCGGGCTCGTCGTCCGCGATCTCGCCGAAGAGGTCCTCCTGGATCCAGTCGGCCAACCCGGAGACCCCCACGCCCAGCAGCCGGACCCCGCCCGAGGTGTCCAGGTCGGACAGCAGACTGCGGGCCAGTCGTGCGATGGTGCCGGCGTGGTCGGTCGGAGAGGCCAGGGTGGTGGATCGACTGGTGGTCGTGAAGTCATGCAGCCGGACCTTGATCGTGACGGTTCGCCCGGACAGCCCGTGTTTGCGCAGTCGCTGCGCGACCTGCGAGGCCTGTCGTGCGAGAAGGCCCTCCATCAACACCCGGTCGGTGAGGTCGGTGTCGTAGGTGCCCTCGACGCTCACCGACTTGGTGTCGCGCTCGGGTTCGATGCGACGATCATCAATCGCCCGGGCGAGCCGATACAGGTTGTGGCCGTGGGCCTGACCCACCAGCCGTACCAGCTCGTCGATCGAGACCGCCTCGAGCTCGGCGATCGTGACGATGCCGGCGCGACGTAGGCGTTCGGCCGTGGCCGGCCCGACGCCGGGAATCGTGGTGACGGACATCGGCCGAAGCACCGCCTGTTCGTCGCCGGGAGCAATGATGGTGAGCCCGCGAGGCTTGTCGAGCTCGCTGGCGACCTTCGCGATGAACTTCGATGAACCGATGCCGATCGAGGCGGTGATGCCGCCCGTGGCCTGCTCGACCTCGACGCTCAACGACTGCGCGAGAGCCCTGAGCTCCGCGACGTCGTACGACGTCAGGCCGGAGGCCTCGAGGTCGACGAACGCCTCGTCGAGGGACAACGGTTCCACGAGCGGCGAGATCGACTTGAGCACCTTCATGACCGCGTGACTGGTCGCTCGGTAGGCATGGAACCGTCCGGCCAAGAACGCGGCGTGCGGGCACCGCGAGCGAGCTTCGCGGGTCGACATCGCCGAATGCACACCGTAGGCCCGGGCTTCATAGGACGCCGTCGCGACGACCCCGCGATTGCCGACCCCGCCCACGACGACGGGCTTGCCGCGCAGCGACGGCTTGTCGCGCTGCTCGACAGAGGCGAAGAAGGCGTCGAGGTCGAGGTGCAGCACCGACGCCTCGGGTCTCATCGGCTGCCGATCGCTGGCATAGGGGGAAGGTACCCCCCGGGCGCGGGACCGCTCGCCACTATTCCTCCACAGCGGCTCCGCGAGGCCGTGCCTGCACAGGTTGCCGGAGTGATCTGGCGGCCGCTCGCGCAACGCACCGAGAGTTGCCCGATGACTCCTCGCCTTCCGCAGCCCGCGCCTGAGCCCGCCCACGAACAGCCGACCACGATGACCGCCCGTTGTCCCGAGGACATCCTGGCGGCCGTGGAGGTGCTCTTGGGCTTCACCCCGGAGTGCTCGATCGCGATGCTCACGCTGGGCCCAACGCCCTCCTTCCACGCGCGCATCGACCTGCCGCGGTCCTCGGAGGAGCGCGAGATCGTCTTCGACAGGCTTCTGGGTCCCGTGTTGGCGTACGGCGTGGAGCGGGTCGTCTTCGTCGTCTATTCGGCCGAACGGACCGGCGTCGCGCACCTTGGCGCCATGCTGGTGGATCGGTTCCGGGCCCACGGGGTCTACGTCGTCGACGCACTGCACGCCGATGGGCAACGCTGGTTTCCGCTGTTGCCCGGATGCGTGGGCTCTGGCGTGCCCTACGACCTCTCGTGCCACCGGTTTAGGGTCCAAGCGGTCGCCGAGGGAGTCGTGACCTACGGCTCCCGCGCTGAGCTGGCACAGAGTCTGGCTCCGGTGCCGGGCTCTGTGCAGGCTGTCGCGGAGGCCCTCGGGAGGCTCGAGGAGGTGGGCGTGGATTGGGACGCCGAGGCCGACTGGCTCGACGGCGTGCTCCCTGGTTCGGGGCGCGTTGGGCATCCGCCGCCGTTGAGTGCCGGCGACGTTGCTCGGATCCTTCGAGCCGTGGGCCGCACCGACCTGCGCGACCTGTGTTGGATGCGGATGACTCGCGCCGAGGCCGACGGCCACGTGGCTTTGTGGGTGGACGTGCTGCGTCGCTCCCCGCACCCGCACGCGGCTGTTCCCGCATGGCTGGCCGCCTTTGCCGCCTGGCTGTCCGGGCAGGGGGCGTTGGCGTGGTGCGCCCTCGAGGAGTGCCTGGCGAGCGACGCGCGATTCCCGCTGGCGGGTCTGCTCACGCGTGTCCTCGACGACGCAGTGTCGCCACGGGCGTGGGATGGGTTCTTGCGCGCCGAAGCCGCGGGTCACTGCTGATCTGCCCGGGCCTGCCCGGACGTCGCCTGCTCCTAGTGTGGAGGCGTATCGCCGTACGCCCTCGCGTCGTAGTGTTCGGCCATGGGTGCTGAGGTCGACGCACAGGAGTTCAGTCGGGCTGACCGCACGCGCCATCGCGAGAAGGTCCGCACCTGCCTCGACGTGTTCGCCCACATGTTGCGCGAGGCCCGCTTCGACACCGACGACCCGATGACCGGTCTTGAGGTCGAACTCAACCTCGTGGACGAGTCGGGGGACCCTGCGCTGAAGAATGCCGAGGTCTTGGCGGCCATCGCCGATCCCGACTTCCAGACCGAGTTGGGCCAGTTCAACATCGAGGTCAACGTCGCTCCGCAACGGTTGCGCGAGGGTGGTCTTGCCGGCTTCGAGGAGAGTTTGCGCCGCAGCCTGAACAACGCGGAGGCCAGGTCGGCCAAGGTTGGCGCGCACCTGGTGATGATCGGCATCTTGCCGACGCTCGCGCAGGGTCATATGGCGCCCAGCTCGATCAGCGCGAATCCGCGGTATGCGCTGTTGGGAGAGCAGATCCTGGCGGCCCGCGGGGAGGACCTCGTCATCTCGATCGCGGGGGAGGAGAAGCTCGAGACGACCTCGGAGTCGATCGTGCCGGAGGCCGCCTGCACGAGCACCCAGTTTCACGTCCAGACATCACCCGAGCAGTTCGCGGACTACTGGAACGCATCTCAATGCATCGCGGGGGTT
>JAKFXV010000106.1 GCA_021731205.1 Nocardioides sp.
GTTGAAGACCGCGATCCGGTCACTCATCGTGAGGGCTTCCTCCTGGTCGTGGGTCACGAACACGAAGGTGATGCCGACGTCGCGTTGGATCTGTTTGAGCTCGATCTGCATCTGTCGGCGCAGCTTGAGGTCGAGGGCGCCCAGCGGTTCGTCCAGCAGCAACACCTTGGGCCGGTTGACCAGCGCCCGAGCCAGCGCGACGCGTTGTCGCTGACCACCGGAGAGCTGCGTCGGCCGTCGGTCGGCGTACCCCTCGAGTCGGACCGTCCGCAGCGCGGCGTCGGCACGCTCGCGACGTTCGGGCCGGGGCACCTTCTTCACGCGCAGGCCGTACTCCACGTTGGCCTGCACGTCCATGTGGGGAAACAGCGCATAGTCCTGGAAGACCGTGTTCACATCCCGGGCGTACGGCGGGGTGTCGGTCACGTCCTGTCCGCCCAGCAGGATGCGGCCGGCGCTGGGGTTCTCGAAACCCGCGATCATCCGCAGCACGGTGGTCTTTCCCGAGCCGGATGGCCCGAGCATCGAGAAGAACTCGCCGTCCTCGATCGTCAGGTCGACCCCGTCGACGGCTCGCACGGAACCGAAGTGCTTCGCCAGTTGTTGCAGGTGGATCGCCGACACGTTTGCAACCTAGGGGATGCGAATTCCAGGGCGCCAGACGTTATTGGATACCGATTTCGTTGCAATTGGGCGTGTGTTCGGACCTAATCACCTACCGATGCTCTGTCGCTCACGGCGTGGAGGTGAGGCGCAGGGCCAGCTGAGGACACATCCGCACCGCTTCTCGGGCCAGCGGCAACAGTTCCTCGGTGACCGGGCCGGTGATGATGGGGTAGCCCCACGGGTCCAGATCGATCAGCTCGGGCAACACGCCGTGGCACACCCCGCGCCCGGTGCAGTTGGGCCAATCCACCTTCAGTTGGTGCACGCGTCGGCGGCTCATACGGGCTCCCTCTGTCCGACGAGGCAAACTCGTGAAGTGTGTGCGTGGACCTCCGCCGCGAAGGTGCGAAACAGCGAGTCGACCAGCCGCACGGTGCCATCGGGATGAGCACAGGCGCCGCGCCCGGCCACCAGCCTGGCCAGGCGGCCGACCTCGGTGGGGCCTGCGGCGCCGGTTCGTACGCCGTGCAACGCCGCGGCCAGTGCCGGAAGGCCGTTCAGGCACGGCCCGCATCGACCCGAACTCTCCGCCGCCAGGTACCCCACCACCTCGGAGGTCGCCACGACTGGGCACTGGTCCTCGTGCAGTGCCCAGACCGCTCCGGCCCCGAGCGGCAGGTTCGCGGCCCTCATGTCGTTCGCGCTGACGCGCAGGGAGTCGAGCATCGTCCAGTCCGCCCAGACGCCGTGGAACCCGCCGATGAGATACCGCCCGCCGTGCCACGCCGGGGGGAGGGCAGCGGACCAGGGCGTGCCGAAGGCCACCTCGATGACCCGCGGCACGGTGCCGGTGCGATTGAGAGTCAGCAAGGTGGTGCCCGGTTCGCCGCCGCTTCCGGTGGCGGCGTAGGCCTGCGCGCCCACGAGCACCAACCGACCCACCTGTGCCCAGGTCTCGGCGTTGGAGAGCAACGTCGGGCGACCCTTGTGTCCCGACTTCGCCTCGGGGTCCCAGGCCGTGACCGGCTTGTTGGGCCGCCCGGCCAGGAGTTCGAGAACCGCCCGTGACTGGCCCGCGACGAACCGGGCATCCCCGACGTGAGTGACCCAGCGCACGCGGTCCTCCCGCTCGGCCACCGCGCGTCGCACGGCGGTCACGACCTCGGGCCGCTTGCCCGGCAGCGCCAGGTGGGCTTCCTTGGCGCCCAGTGCGGCTGCGGTCGCTGCGGCCCCGTCGAGCACGAGGTGTGGCCGGGTCAGGGCGAGAGCGGCGTCCTTGGCGCTGGCCGGCTCGCTCTCGCTGAGGTTGATCACGAGATACGGCCGCACGCGGCCCGAGGCGCTCAGGCGTAGCTTGGTCGCGAACGGGAAGGCCGCGCCACCTCGGCCCCGGATCCCCGCTCCCTCGATGAGACTCAGCAGTGCCGACAGATCGGGCGTCGACAGCACGCCGTACCTGCTGCGATGGGCGGCCAGCGACGGTCCCGATCCGACGTCGGCCAGGAGTCCCGGGCCGGGCTGCACCTCGATCTGGACTGGCACAGGAATGGGGGAGGCAACGGCGTTCACGCCGGTTCCTTCGCGACCTGGCCGCGGCGGGCCGCCAGGATCCGCACCGCTGCAGCGGCGCAGACCACGACGGCGCACCCGACCGTGAAGCGCACGCCCAGCGCGCCGGTTCCGTCCATGTCGGTGCCGATACCCAGGCCGTGGGCGATGCCCAGCGCCCACGCGGCGTACGACGTGAGGTGGACCAGGCGCCACGGCCGGTGGCTCATCCGAGCTCGCAGCAGGCTGGTCGCGACCACGGCGGCGATCAGGTCGAACCCCAACGCGCCCAACCCCAACCACAGCGGTTGGTAGCTGGCGCCGACGGGCGAGATGACGTGCCACCAGCGGATGTCGACGTAGTCGTCGACGACAGCCGTCGTCACGTGGATCGCCAAGAACACCACCGCCAGCAGCGACACATTGCGATGCAGCGCTTGGGAGGCGAAGCGACGGGTGGTGTTGCCGCTGCCTCGACCGGCGGTGGAGGCGATCCCCAGCAGGGTCGACAGCGTGAGCAGCGCCAGCACCGCGAACCCCGAACCACGATTGAGGAACCACAGCACAGGACCTTGGACAAGGTCCTCGATCATGCCGTTCCCCATGGCCCGATGGTACGGACGAATCCGCTCCGATCGACCATGCGAGCCGTGACGGCCCGGTCATAGAGCCACTGGGGTGCGCCGGTGCCGAGCACGATCGCGGCGGTGCTCGCGATGTTGGCTGCGGTACAGCTGGGGCCGGTCGTCGTGACGGTGCGCCACACGGGGGTGCAGGGAAGCCCGGTGCGCGGGTCGATCACGTGGTGGCGCCGAACGCCGCGCTGGGTCCAGTGGCGCACCTGGGTGCTCGACGTCGCGACGCCGCCGTGTGACACCACGATCGACTCCTCGACCGGCGTGTCGGGGCGCTCTGCGATGTCGATCGGCCAGCCTTCGGAGTCGTCGGGGGTGGTCGAGATGGCGATGTCCCCGCCGACACTGACGATCGCGCCGGCCGTGAGCTCGGCACCGAAGGCCGCGGCGATCAGATCCGCAGCCCAGGCCTTGCCGGTCGCCCCGAGATCGAGCGCGGTGCCCTGCGGGATG
>JAKFXV010000015.1 GCA_021731205.1 Nocardioides sp.
ATGTAGTGCCCGGCCGCGGCCATGATCCCGACCGACACCGCAACGCCGATGCTGGCAAGCGCCGCGCCCAGTGGCATCGAGGGCTTGACCGCCTCCCAGTCGGTGGTGAGGCCGCCCTCGCCAAGGATGATCGCGAGTGCCAAGAAGCCCAGAGCATGGGTGAGCTGGGCGTTCTCGAAGCCGATGCCCACGCCTTCTTCGCCGAGCGCCACCCCCATCAGGAGGTAGATCAACAGGCTGGGCAGGCCGATCCGGGACGACAGCCGGACAGCCAAAATGGCCAGCAGCGTGATCGCCGACCCGGCCAGGAGGAATGTATCGAGCTGATGGACGTCGACGGTCATGAGCACCCCATTCGAGTGTTGCCCTGCATCCTCAGCGAGCACCCATCCTAGCCGGGCGCGCGGGCAGTCGATCGGTCGCTAGCGTTGTCCCATGGGTGGACCAACATCGCGCGACACCGCGCTCGACTCACGCTGGCGGGTGGCCAGTCGCGCCAACGTGCCGCCGTTCCATGTGATGGACGTGATCGCGGCGGCGTCCCTCCGCGAGCGCACCCACGGCGACCTGGTCCCCATGATGGCCGGCCAGCCGATGACCGGAGCGCCTGCGCCGGTCCGGGCGGCCGCTCATCGGCTGCTCGACTCGACCGACCCGCTGGGCTACACGAGCGCCGTCGGCGTAGTCGAGCTGCGGGAGGCGATCGCCGGTCACCACCGGCGCTGGCACGGGCTGGAGCTCACGCCCGATGACGTCGTCGTGACGACGGGGTCCTCGGGCGGCTTCCTGCTGGCCTTCCTCGCGGCCTTCGAGGTCGGAGACCGGGTGGCGATCGCGCGGCCGGGCTACCCCTGCTATCGCAACGTGCTGACCGCGCTGGGCTGCCAGGTGGTCGAAATCGAGACCGGCCCGAGCACCCGCTTCCAACCGACGGTCGCGCAGCTCGAGGCCCTGCACTCCACTGAACCCATCCACGGTCTGATCGTGGCGAGCCCGGCCAACCCGACCGGCACGATGCTGCTGCCCGCCGAGCTGGCGGCGATCGCGGCCTGGTGCGAGGCGCACGGCGTGCAACTGATCTCCGACGAGATCTACCACGGCATCGAGTACGCCGAGGACGGTCCCGCAACCGAGCGCCTGGCCCGCAGCGCCTGGGAGACCAGCCGCGAGGCGGTGGTGTTCGGGTCGTTCTCGAAGTACTTCTCGATGACCGGCTGGCGGATCGGCTGGATGCTGGTGCCCGAGCGGCTGCGGCGCCCGGTCGACGTGCTGACCGGCAACTTCACGATCTGTCCACCCGCACTCTCACAGCGCGCCGCCGTGGCGGCCTTCAGCGACGCGTCGTACGCCGAGCTCGACGGGCACGTGCGGCGCTATGCCGTCAACCGGCGAATGCTCCTTGAGGGACTCCCCCGGCTCGGCATCGACCGCCTTGCCCCGGCCGACGGCGCGTTCTACGTGTACGCCGACGTGGGGGACCTGACCGACGACTCGATGGCGTTGTCGCGGCGGATCCTCGCCGAGACCGGAGTTGCCGTGTCTCCCGGCATCGACTTCGACACCGCACGCGGTGGGGAGTTCCTGCGCTTCTCGTTCGCCGGCCGCACCGAGGACATCGCCGAGGGGCTCACCCGGCTGGGCGGCCTCGACTTCCGCTAGTGGGGTGCAATCGGCATGCCTACAGGCCCCGATCGGGTGTCGATTGCACCCCAACGCGTCTCGCGGAAACTGGCGGTGGCGGCGGGATTTGAACCCGCGGTGGGCTTGCGCCCACAAACGCTTTCGAGGCGTTCTCCTTAGGCCGCTCGGACACGCCACCGCGGGAGAGGCTACCGGAGCCGATGGGCGCCGCCGAATTCGCTCCTGAGTCGGGATCAGCCGCGTTGCGCGGCGAAGAACGCGTCCAACAGTGCGGTCGACTCGGCCGCCAGCACCCCTGACACCACCTCGGGCCGGTGGTTGAGGCGGCGATCACGCACGACGTCCCAGAGGCTGCCGACGGCGCCGGCCTTCGCGTCGTACGCCGCGAACACCAGGCGGTCGACCCGGCTCAGGACCACCGCACCGGCACACATCGAGCAGGGCTCCAGGGTGACCACGAGCGTGCAGCCGGACAGCCGCCACGAGTCCCGGGCCGCGCCTGCGGCGCGGAGCGCCACCACCTCGGCATGGGCAGTCGGGTCGCTATCGGCTTCGCGGAGGTTGCGGCCGGTCGCCACCACCACACCGGCCTCGTCGAGGACCACCGCGCCGATCGGGACGTCACCGCTGTCGGCGCAGGCGACGGCCTCCTCGAGAGCCAGCCGCATGGCGGGCTCCCAGACCGACGCAGCGGTCATGGGCCCGACGGGGAGGCGATGCCGACGACCTCGTCGAACTCGGCGCCGAAGCCGAGCCGCTTCGCGACATCGGAGAGCATCTCGTCGGGGTAGAGATCGAAGTTGTCGATCAGCAGCGCCATGTCCATCGCCTGCATGCCGAGGTCACCGAGGATGTCCAGGTCACCAGCCGGCACCTGGTCGTCGTCGTCCTCGTCGGCGATCACGCCGAGGAAGTCCACCACCGACCGCGCGAAGTCGAACTCGTCAGCCGCCGTGATGTCGGACAGCAGCATCCTGGTGTGCGGGCCGGCGACTCGGACGATCACGAAGAAGTCCTCGTCCATCGCCACCAGACCGAGCGCCCCGTGATCGCCGGGCAGCCGCCGCAACGCGTCGGCGAGGGCCGGGGCCGACTCCAGCGACTGGGGCGTCACCACCTGCACCTGCCACACCCCCTCCTCGCGGAACGCGGCGAGGGCGAAGTCGAAGGCATCGGTCGGAACTGAGCCACCGGACGCGGCCGGGACCGGCGCGTCGTCGGACATGCTCGCCTCCTCGGTTCTGGCCCGTACTGCTGGCCCTTACGACTCGCCCGCGTGACTGGCCGGACTGCTGACCGCCCCAGAGTGTCAGAACCCACGGCACACGACCACCCTGACGCACCTGCCTGGCGCACTAGAGTCCTGGCCATGCGGATCCAGGTCGTCGATCATCCACTTGTGTCGCACAAGCTGACGGCGCTGCGCGACGAGCGCACCGACTCCCCGACGTTCCGGCGCCTGGTCGACCAACTCGTCACGTTGCTGGCCTACGAAGCCACCCGCGAGGTGCGGGTGCACCCTGTCGACATCGTGACGCCGGTCGGCCCGACCACCGGGGTGAAGCTCTCCACGCCGACGCCACTGGTCGTCCCTATCC
>JAKFXV010000309.1 GCA_021731205.1 Nocardioides sp.
CCTCGACGACGACACCATGCTGCTCTCGGCCACCACCGTCGGCAAGCAGCCCAAGGACCAGTTCGACTTCTTCCCGCTGACGATCGACGTCGAGGAGCGGATGTACGCCGTCGGCCAGATCCCCGGTTCGTTCTTCCGCAGCGAAGGTCGCCCCGGCGAGGATGCGATCCTCACCTGCCGGCTCATCGACCGCCCCCTGCGCCCGACGTTCAAGAAGGGTCTGCGCAACGAGGTCCAGGTCGTCATCACCGTGATGGCGCTCGACCCGAACACGCCGTACGACGTGCTCGCGATCAACGCCGCCTCGATCTCGACCCAGCTTTCCGGTCTGCCGTTCTCCGGCCCCGTCGGTGGCGTCCGCGTGGCACTCATCGACGGTCAGTGGGTGGCGTTCCCGACGCACAGCCAACTCGAGGACGCTGTCTTCGACATGGTCGTTGCCGGGCGCGTGACCGACAGCGGAGACGTCGCGATCATGATGGTCGAAGCCGAGGCCACCGAGCAGACCTGGGGCCTGGTCCAGAGCGGCACCGAGGGTCCCACCGAGGCAGTCGTTGCCGGGGGCCTCGATGCGGCGAAGCCGTTCATCAAGCAGCTGTGTGTGGCTCAGTCGGAGTTGGCTGCCGCTGCCGCGAAGCCGGTCATGGACTTCCCGGTGTTCCTCGACTACGAAGACGACGTGTACGCCGCCGTCGAGGCCGCAGTCGCGGCGCCGACCGCCGAAGCGCTGACCATTGCCGGCAAGGCCGAACGCGAGGGCCGTCTCGACGAGATCAAGGCCGGAGTGCTGGAGCAACTCGGTGAGCAGTTCGAGGGGCGCGAGAAAGAACTGGGTGCCGCGTTCCGGTCGCTCAACAAGTCGCTGGTCCGCGAGCGCGTGCTTCGCGACAAGATCCGCATGGACGGACGAGGACTGGCAGACATCCGGCCCTTGCACGCCGAGGTTGCAGTGCTGCCCCGCGTCCATGGTTCGGCGTTGTTCGAGCGCGGCGAGACCCAGATCCTGGGCGTCACCACGCTGAACATGCTGACCCTGGAGCAGAAGCTCGACACCCTCTCGCCGGAGAAGACCCGTCGCTACATGCACAAGTACGTCTTCCCGCCGTTCTCGACCGGAGAAACCGGCCGAGTCGGCTCGCCGAAGCGGCGCGAGATCGGGCACGGGGCCTTGGCCCGTCGCGCACTGCTGCCGGTCATCCCCAGTCGCGAGGAGTTCCCCTACGCGATCCGTCAGCTCTCCGAGGCGATGGGCTCCAACGGATCCACGTCCATGGGCTCGGTCTGTGCCTCCACGATGTCGCTCCTCCAGGCCGGCGTGCCGCTGAAGGCATCGGTGGCCGGAATTGCGATGGGCTTGATCTCCGGTGACGTCGACGGCAAGACCGAGTACGTCGCCCTCACCGACATCCTCGGTGCCGAGGACGCGTTCGGTGACATGGACTTCAAGGTCGCCGGCACCCGCGAATTCATCACCGCCCTCCAGCTCGACACCAAGCTCGACGGGATCCCGGCCGAAGTTCTCGCGGCTGCTCTCGACCAGGCGAAGGGTGCGCGGCTGGCGATCCTGGACGTGATGGCCGAGGCCATCGACGCTCCAGAGGAGATGTCGCTGCACGCGCCGCGGATCATCACGGTCAAGATCCCGGTCGACAAGATCGGCGAGGTGATCGGTCCCAAGGGCAAGGTCATCAACCAGATCCAGGACGACACCGGCGCGCAACTGTCGATCGAGGACGACGGCACGATCTACATCGGCGCGACCAACGGCGAGGCAGCCGAGGCCGCCAAGCAGGCCGTCAACGCAATCGCCAACCCGACGATGCCGGAGGTCGGCGAGCGCTATCTCGGCACGGTCGTCAAGACGACCAACTTCGGCGCCTTCGTGTCGTTGATGCCGGGCAAGGATGGGCTGCTGCACATCAGCAAGCTGCGTTCCCTGGCCGGCGGCAAGCGGGTCGAAGCCGTCGAGGACGTGTTGTCGGTCGGCCAGAAGGTCCAGGTTCAGATCGCCGAGGTCGATGACCGCGGCAAGCTCTCCTTGATGCCGGTGGTCGAGGACCCCGTTGCTGAGCACGCCGAGAAGTCTGCCGACGAGCCTGCCCCGGCCGTCGCCGGCGCCGAGTGACCCACCGGCCACTGTTCGTGGCCGACCAGCGTGCTGCTGGTCGGCCGGCCCTTGCCCAACCTGTTGGCACTACCCGGACCCTCCAGACCGAGCGTGACAGCAACGGTTTGATCACCGCCCGGATCCGCAAGACGGTGCTGCCCGGGGGGCTCAGGGTCGTGACCGAACAGATGGCCGGCGTCCGCTCCGCGAGCATCGGCGTGTGGGTCGGCGTCGGTTCTCGTGACGAGACTCCCACGCTGCACGGTTGCTCCCACTTCCTCGAGCACGTCTTGTTCAAGGGCACGTCCGAGCGCACCGCCATGGACATCTCGGTGGCCCTCGACGCGGTCGGTGGCGAGTTCAACGCCTTCACCGCCAAGGAGTACACCTGCTTCCACGCCCGGGTGCTCGATGACGACCTCGGCATCGCCATCGACGTGCTCGGCGACATGATGACCGGCTCGCTGATCACGCCGCACGACGTCGACGCCGAACGAGAGGTGATCCTCGACGAGATCGCGATGCACGAGGATGACCCAGACGACGTGGTCCACAATCTGATGGCCGAACAAGCGTGGGGGACCTCACCCCTGGGTCGGCCGATCGCCGGCTCGGCCGCGTCCATCGACGCCATGTCGACCGGCCAGGTGCAGCGCTTCTATCGTCGGCACTACCGGGCCGAGAACATGGTGGTCGCGGTGGCGGGCAACCTCGACCACGCTGCGGTCGTCGCGCGCGTGAAGCGGGCTTTCGGCCGGCACGGCTTCCTCGATGGCGACGCCCCACCGATGCCGCCCAGGGTAGGCCGGCCGCGACAGGTGCGAGCCGGGCACCGCCACGTGACCCGGCCGTTCGAACAAGTCAACCTGGTCCTGGGAGTCAACGGACTCGTCCGCCGCGACGACCGGCGGTTTGCCCTCGGAGTGCTCAACACCGCGCTCGGCGGCGGCACCTCGTCACGACTGTTCCAGGAGGTTCGCGAACGCCGCGGGCTCGCGTACTCCGTCTACTCGTTCACCAGTCACTACGCCGACAGTGGCCTGGTAGGCGTGGCTGCCGGCTGCCTTCCCGGCAAGCTCGACGCTGTGTTGACGACCATCCGTCAGGAGTTGGCCGCGGTGGCATCGTCA
>JAKFXV010000308.1 GCA_021731205.1 Nocardioides sp.
GTTGAAGGTCGGGAGCACCATGATCGCCCGGTTGTGACTACTCACGCTGCCGACCATACGTCAGCGCGCCCAAGACCAGCCCGGCGCCCACGGTGAGCCAGACGAGCCAGCCGAGGACTGGTCCCACCCGCATCGCGGGCGGACTCCCGGGCACCAGCGCGATGTCGCGCACCAGGACGGACTGAGTGCGGACACCGGCGCGCTCGAGGACGTCACCGCGTGGGTCGATGATCCCCGAGACTCCGTTGGTTGCGGCCACGACGACGTACTTGCCCGTCTCGATCGCCCGCAGCCGGGAGATGGCGAACTGCTGCTCGATCTGAGCAGTGTTGACGAACATCGCATTGCTGGTCTGCACGACGAGCAGGTCGCCGCCGGCGCGCACCTGGTCATAGATTCCGTCGTCGTAGGCCACGTCGAAGCAGATCGAGTCGACGACCGCCGCGGGACCCGCGCGCAGCGGTTCCTTGCGGACGCCGGCCAACATGTCTCGGCCGATCTCCCGCAAACGACCGAAGTTCGCACTCCACGGCAGTTGCTCCCGGAACGGGATGTATTCGCCGTATGGCACGGGGTGGCGTTTGGTGTAGCGGTCCCCTCCCCCGGTGCCGGGCTCCCAGACGATCCCCTGGTTGAGCACCTGGTCCGGCTCTGCTCCTTCGACGATGCCACCGACGAGGATCGGCACGCCGATCGCCGCGCTCGCCGACTCGATCCCCCGGTTGACGCGACTATCGACGAAGGGGTCGACGGCGGTGGAGTTCTCCGGCCAGACGACGAGGTCTGGTGCGGCCTCACCGTCGGCGACCCGGCCTGCCAGCTCGATCGTGGCGGCCACGTGGTTCGCGGTCACCTGGCGGTGATCGAAGAGCACGTCGGTGCCGTCGCCGGGCACGTTCCCCTGGACCGCGGCCACCCGGATCGGATCACCTTCGGGGGCGTCGTAGGGAAACACGGCCGGCGCTGACAACGCGACCGAGGCGGCGCCCACGGCGCCCAGGAACGCGAGCCGCCGTCCACGAAGCGAGGCCACGACGAACAGCATCCCGGTGCCGAGCAGCGCCCACACCAAGCTGGTCCCGGTGCTGCCGACATAGGGCAGCCAGGCAGCCAACGGTGTGTCGGCAGAGGCATAGGCAAGCCGACCCCAGGGGAGACCGCTGAAGGGCCAACTCCCCCGGAACAGCTCGACGGCCACCCAGGCAGCTGCGCAGGTGAGCGGCCACCAGGCACGAGTTTGCAGAGCCGCCCATAGCGACCCGAGCAAGGCGAAGAAGGCTGCCTCCACCAGGGTCAGCGCCACCCACGCGTCCGGCCCGATCGCGCGCATCCAGACCAGGTGAGTCGAACAGAAACCCAGGCCGAAGGCGAGTCCAGGGACCCACCCGCTGCGCCAGGTGAGGCCACGGGTGGCCAGCAACAGTGCAGCGAGGCAGAACGGGATCACCCACGGCAACGCCAGCGGCTCGAAGCCGGCCGAGAGGAGCACCCCGCCAGCGAGGGCCACAGCGGCCCGTGCAGCCATCGAGGCGGCCGGCGCCGACGCAGCCGACAACGAGGGAGGCACGCGGCAACCGTAGCCGAGTGCCCGGCTCGAAACCCTCGATTGCGGCTCAGCCGGAGGGCACGACGACCGTGCCCCGGGCGGTGGTCGCCAGGATGCCCGGCTCGAGCAGCTCGGCCCGCCCCGGTCGGTCGACCGAGGCGCGTCCGCGGGCGACAACGGTGAGAGTGAACTCGATATCGCGGGACCTGGTGCCTGCGCGCACGAGCACGGCCACCACCTCGACCACATCTCCCGCTCGCACCGGCGCCACGAACTGGACATCGGAGTACGACGCGAACAACCCCTCGTCGCCGTCGGTGTGAATGCACAGCTCGGTCGCCGCGTCGCCGAAAAGCCCCAATCCGTAGGCACCGTCCACCAGATCGCCGGCGTAGTGGGCATGGTCGTGGGCCACGTAGCGACGGTGAACGACCCGGGTCCCGACGAGCTCTCTCATGAGGCAACCGGTTCCGGGGCGGCGAGCCGGTGCACGAGGTAACTCGCCACGTCCGTGGGGGTGGTGCCTTTGCTGAACACCCGGTCGACCCCCAACTCGGCCGCCATCTTCTCGCCGAACCGCGGCCCTCCGACGATCAACAGCGGTCGCTCGGCTTCTGGGTAGGCCTCCCGGAAGGCAGCCGACATCTCCCGAGTGTTGAGCAGGTGTGCGTCTCGTTGCGTGACGACTTGTGACACCAACACGGCGTCGGCTCCTTCCGCTCGGGCGCGTTCGACCAAGGTCGGCACCGAGACTTGCGCGCCGAGGTTCACGACCTTGAGTTCTCGGTAGTACTCCAGGCCCTTCTCCCCCGCGAATCCCTTGATGTTGAGGATCGCATCGATTCCCACCGTATGGGCATCGGTTCCGATGCAGGCACCCACCACGACCATTCGACGCCGAAGGGCCTGCTTGACCGCGTGGTTGACCTCGTACGCCGTGAGCAGGGGATAGTCGCGTTCGACGACCTCGACGTGCGCCAGATCGACCAGGTGGTGGACCCGGCCATAGACCACGAAGAAGGTGAAACCCTCCCCCACTGGGTGCGCGTGCGCGACGAGCGCGGGCTCCAGTCCCATCTTGTGGGCCAGCTGCAGTGCCGCCCCCTCGGCCACCTTCGAGTGCGGCACGGGCAAGGTGAACGAGAGCTGCACCATGCCGTCCCCGGTGGTGTCGCCATAGGGGCGCACGACTCCCCCGCCCTGGGGATGCGAGTGGGGAGTTTCAGCGGCGGACATCGGCGCCTCCCTCGAGCAACGTCACGGCGGGGTTGAAGTAGCCCTCGGCGATGCGTGCTACGCCGTCGAGCCCGCGGCCGCCGTCCGCGGGCCGCTTCATCAATCCGAACGTGCCGTCCGCGATGGCACTCAACAATGGCGCTGCGTCGCCGGCGAGCGAGCCGTCGACACCCGGATCGGGTACGTCGTCTGCGATCGTCCGGAGCAGTCGCACCGCTTCCTGGAGCACCTGGTTGGCCCGCTTCTCGATGAAGCCGCCCGGTGCCGGTTGGAAGTCCTCGTGCAGGTTGCCTGCCGCCGTCATCACATAGCGAACGTTCTGCAGGGCCAGATCGCGATCGGAGAGCCACGGGGTGACGACCGCCTCCGTCATCATCCCGACGAGGAGGATGCCTTGCCCGGTCATCGCGCCCACGAGGTTGAAGAACCCGTCGAGCAGATAGCCGCGGA
>JAKFXV010000306.1 GCA_021731205.1 Nocardioides sp.
GGCCCGCAAGTCGCAGGTCCGCACCGTTGATCGTTCCGAGCGGATCCGCACCTACAACTTCCCGGAGAATCGGATCTCCGATCACCGCACCGGCTACAAGTCCTACAACCTCGACCAGGTGCTCGATGGCAGCCTCGGGCCGGTCATCGAGTCGTGCCTGGCGGCCGACTTGGCCGAACGCCTGGAGGCGATCGGCGACCCCTCATGACCGCCGAGGGGTCACAAACTCCCACCGAGGGGTCACAAACACGCCGATCTTCCGGCGAGTTTGTGACCCCTCGACCGGATTTGGTGACGTCTCGACGGTTGGAAGTGACGTCTCGGCGGTTGGAGGAGGCGGGGTGTGCCAGCCCGGAGTTCGACGCCGCTGAGCTGTTGGCGTTCGTCTTGGGGCTCAGCCGGGCCGAACTAGCCACCCAGCGGTACGCCGGCACCCTGCCCGATCCCACGTCGGAGCAGTGGACGGCCTTCGAAGCGTTGGTGGCCCGCCGGGCCGCCCGTGAGCCGCTCCAGCACCTCACGGGCGTCGCCGGCTTCCGTCGAGTGGAGGTGCTCGTCGGACCGGGCGTGTTCGTGCCGCGGCCGGAGACTGAGCTGCTGGCGGGCTGGGCCATCGAGGCCTGTCGCGGGTCGGTGGCGCCGGTTGTCGTCGACCTGTGCACCGGCTCGGGCGCCATCGCCAAAGCGGTCGCCGACGAGGTCCCGACTGCCACCGTCCATGCCGTGGAACTGGATCCCGCTGCACACGCCTGGGCGGAGCGCAATCTGGCTGAGACCGGCGTCACGCTGACCTTGGGGGATCTCGCCACCGCGCTTTCGGACCTGGCCGGAACCGTCGATGTGATCACCTGCAATCCGCCCTACATTCCGCTGGACGCGTGGGAGTCGGTCGAACTCGAGGCGCGTGATCACGACCCGCACCTGGCCTTGTTCTCCGGAGTCGACGGGCTGGACGCCCTCCGGGTACTCGCCCAACGGGCCGCAGTGTTGTTGCGACCCGGGGGAGTGGTGGGGGCCGAGCATGCCGATGTCCAAGGTGAGGCCGCACCGGGCGTCTTCGCGGCCACGGGGCGGTGGACGAACGTCCGCGATCACGTGGATCTGGCAGGTCGCCCGCGCTTCGTGACCGCGCAACTGGCACGATAACGCGCATGCCCGCGACGACGTACTCCATCGGAACCGAAGAGGAGGAGGCGGCCGCGATCTCGGCGGCAGCCATGGCCGTGCACCGCGGGGAACTGGTCGTCATCCCGACGGACACGGTCTATGGACTGGCCGCCGACGCCTTCGATCCTGAGTCGGTCCAGCTGCTCCTCGATGCGAAAGGACGCGGGCGGCATATGCCCCCACCGGTGCTGGTGCACTCGGTGGCGACCCTCGACGCTCTCGCCACCCAGGTGCCCGACTATGTCCACAGCCTGGTTGCCGAGTTCTGGCCGGGGCCGCTCACGATCGTGTGTCGGCAACAGCCGTCGCTTCAGTGGGATCTGGGCGAGACCCGAGGCACGGTCGCGATCCGGATGCCGCAACACGAGCTGACCCTCGCGCTACTGGAGCGGACCGGACCCTTGGCGGTGAGCTCGGCGAACCTCACCGGGCAGATGGCGGCCCGCAGCGCTGCGGAGGCGGAGGCGATGTTGGGGGAGTCTGTCGCGGTCATCGTCGACGGTGGACCCAGTGGCGACGGCACGGCGTCGACCATCGTCGATGCGACCGGCCCGGAGCCGAGTCTGTTGCGCCCCGGTGCGCTGTCGATCGAGCGAATCGACGAGATCTTGGCGACCCATGGACTGCACCTCGCGGTGTCGGAGTCCGCGAGCTAGCCCGTGCGCGAGTACGCCCTGGTCTTCCTGGTCGCCGCGGCGGTCACGTATCTGCTGACCGTGATCGCCCGGGAGATCGCGCTGCGTTCTGGTGCGGTCGCGGGCATCCGGGATCGTGACGTGCACGATGAGCCGATCCCCTACCTCGGGGGCCTGGCCATGCTGGGCGGGCTGGGTGCGGCGTACGTCGTCGCGAAGGAGCTGCCCTTCCTGTCTCGCAGCCAGGACCTGGTGTTCCAAGATGCTCTCGAAGTCCTCATCGCCGGTGCGCTGATCTGCGCACTCGGCGTCTTGGACGACATCTTCGAGCTCGACGCCTTGACCAAGCTGGGCGGGCAGGTGCTCGCCGCCGGAGTGCTCGTGGCGTTCGGGATCCAGTTCAACTACTTCTTCCTGCCCGACGGCGGGGCCTTCAGCTTGTTGCCTTCGCAGGGGGCGCTACTCACGGCCTTCGTGGTCGTTGCGACCGCGAATGCGGTGAACTTCGTCGACGGCCTCGACGGGCTGGCGGCCGGCGTGGTCGGCATCGGGGCCGTTGCGTTCTTCGCCTTCTGTTACCAGGTCACCAGCCTGAACAACCTGACCCTGGCCACGACCGGCGCGCTGCTCAGTGCGGCGCTGGCCGGGGCCTGCGCCGGCTTCTTGCCGCACAACTTCAACCCGGCCCGGATCTTCATGGGCGACAGCGGCTCGATGCTCCTCGGCCTGATGCTCTCGGCGAGCGTCATCACCCTGACCCAACAGTTCAACCCGGCCGACCTGCGGGGGAGCACGCCGCCCTCCGACGTGGGCTGGCTGGTGATGTTCCTGCCTGTTCTGCTCCCCGTCGCCGTGCTGCTGGTGCCGCTCGTGGATCTGGTCCTGGCCGTCGTACGCCGCACTCGGCGGGGCCAGATGTTCTACCACCCGGACAAGCAGCACCTGCACCACCGGCTCCTGGAGATCGGCCACTCGCACCGCCGCGCGGTGCTGGTGCTGTGGCTGTGGACCGGGCTGGTGGCGGGCGGCACGGTCCTCGCGAGCTTGTACGGCGGACCGATGGTCTGGCTGTCGCTTGGAGCGATGACCGTGGTCACGGTCATCGGCACGATCGTGATCCCGATCGCGCACCGTCCCGGGGGAGTTGCAGCCGGCGCCTCGGTGGGCGCACCGGACTGAGCAGGGCCGGGGCAACGGCCCGGATTTGGTTCCTTCCCGGACGCTTGTGCTAATTTTCACAAAGTCGTTCGCGGCGTGATCCGACAACTTGAGCTCTGGGAGGGGTACGCACATGATTCGCCCTCACCTGGACAGGCGGGTCCCCTGTGATAGCGTCCCAGCGAGTCGAGATCTGACCCCTTGCGAGAGCGACTGTGCTGCCCCGATGGCCGAAACGTCTTCCCGATGGCCGGTGACCACACGGACCC
>JAKFXV010000201.1 GCA_021731205.1 Nocardioides sp.
CACGTTGAAGCGGAACGAAAACCGGGGGTTTCGGTGGTTGCTGGTCATCGCCGAATGATACCGGAAAACACAGTCTGACCTGCGGAAACGCGACCTCGCGAACGTTGGACGTCGTCGGCGAGAATCGGTCTCCGCCGGACTTCTTGCGGACTATTTGCGGACCGCTGGCAAACCCAGCCGCACCCTGAACGAGTCTCGGCTTGCTACTCGGTCTCGGTGAGCTTCGTCAGCAGCGGACTCAGTTCGACCTCAAGGAACTTGGAGGCCGCCGCGACGAGATCAGCGGTCGACTTGAGCGCGGCATGAATCGGCACCTCGTACAGCATGGGCACGTCCTCGCCCTTCGCTCGGTTGAGAATCGCAACCGTCTCATCCGAGTTCCACATCGGCATCCACCCGAACGGACCCTTCTTGCCGTCAGTTGACTTTTGAAGATCGCCCTTGCCAATCGTGTAGTCATCGAAGTGAGTCAGCATGTCCCGAACGTTCTTCAGGTCCGGCACCTCGTCGAAGAACTCCAGAGCAGCGACGTGTCCCTTGCCAACAACTTTGATAGCACCCACAGCCGAGTTCTGAAGAGCGATGACGCACATCATCCCGTCGACTTCGCCGTCAACGCCCTTGTCCTTGGCCGCTGTTGCATGAGAATCAGCAGCGACCAAGAACGCGTGGGCGTAGCTGAAGAACTGCTTCTTCTTGCCGAGGGACGCCACTTCGACCCCCTTGTGGGTGATGCGGGTCAGTTCAGATGCTTCGTTTTCGCCATCGTTCCAGCCCGGAGCCACCGAAAGGCTCGTTCGCGTTCGCCGAAGTTCTTGACGGTCGAATTTGAAAGGAGCGCAGCCTGCCCTCGATCGCTCTCGAAGCGATGATCAGCCGAGACGCTCGACTCCGCCATCCTGCGAGACGACCCAGACGTCGATGGCCGCTGCGCGCAACGACGGAGCTGTGTCCGCATACAGAGCCCGGTACACAGGGAAGTCGGGGAAGCACATGACCGACAGCGAGCCAGGCTCCTGGGCACGAAGGCGCATGGCCGGCACCAGCGCGTGCGCGTACCACTTCTTCGCTTGCTCCTTGGGCGTGCTGGTCTTCACCTGGCCCTTCTTCGGACCGGTGACATAGAAGCGAGACGGAAAGCCCTTCACCTCGATGCCAAGTCGCTGACCGTCACGCTCGGCAACGACATCGATACCGTGCTCGCGCGTGGCGGTGTTCGCCGTTCGGACGATGGCCCATCCCTCACCAGCGAGCCATTCAACGAGAAGGCGCTGGGTGTTCGCCTCCGTATGCCACTCGGACGCCGGATCTCCCTCGGCCGGGGCAGAAGGCATCGGTGCGATCGCTGGCGTTGGCGCACCTGCCCGCCAGGCATCGATCTCCTCGGGGCGAGCTCGTCGGAACAGACCCCTGTCGAGCTTGGTAAGGAACGGCTCCTTGGCCGAGAACTGCGAGCGGTTATCCACGTTCCAGGAGGCTCCGCGGATGTGAGTGCGAATGGTCCGTTCGTTGGCCTTGTCGGGCGCGTGGCGGCGGAACCATGAGAGCGCCTCTTGCGAGGTGAAGGGCCCGGACTGGGTCGCGGCGTACTCCCTGAGGAATTCCCAGACCGTCATCGCGTCCCTGTCGCTCACCCCGCAAGAGTTCCACGGAGGTCCGACTCTCCGCCCCTATCAGGGCGGTCGAGAAGCCCACGGCGCCGCCGCACCTCCTTTAGCCTTCGAGCATGACGGGGCGAAACGAGCGGGACACTTGCCGCGAGTTCGTCGTTCCGAGATTGGCGGAGTCCGGCTGGGACGACAGCTACCGCACCGAGTACGTCGTTCGCTCCGATCTCGCCACCAACACGACCCTCGGCAGCGATGGCCGGGTCGACTACCTGCTTGAGATCGTGCCCGGCCTGCCGATCGGCGTGGTTGAGGCGAAGCGCGAGTACTCGAGCCCGGGACAGGGTCTCCAGCAGGCCATCAAGTACGCCGTCGCCCTTGACCTTCCGACCGCGATCGCGTCGGACGGTCACACCATCATCGAGCGTGACCTGTCGACAGGGACCGAGCGACACCTGGACGCCTTCCCGACCCCGCCCGAGCTGTGGGACCGGTACGCGCGCCACCATCACTTGGATGAGGAGTCGCGGTCGGCGCTCTCCCAGCCCCTCTCGCAGACCCTCACCAACGCCGACGGATCCATTCGGCAGTTGCGCTACTACCAGGTGGTGGCAATCAACCGCGTCCTGCGTGCGATCCTCGCCGGCGAGCCTCGTGTGCTGTTGCTGATGGCCACGGGCTCAGGCAAGACCCTCACCGCACTACAGCTCTGCTGGAAGCTCCTGTCGTACTGGCGAGCTGTCGATGCCGAGCGACCCCGACGAATCCTCTACGTCGCTGACCGCGACGCGCTCATCAGGTCCCCCCTCAATGGCTACTTCCGACCCGTGTTCGGTGAAGGCGCGACGCGCATCCAGGGGAACGCCGTCATGGGCCGAGAGATCTACTTCGCCACTTACCAGTCGCTGAAGAACAGTCACGAAGCCGAGTCGACCTTCGAGGAGTACCCGCCGGACTTCTTCGACCTGGTGATCGTCGACGAGTGCCACCGCGGTTCTGTGCCCGGGTCCTCCTGGCGTGCGGTGCTCGATCGCTTCACGTCCGCAGTCCACCTCGGCCTGACGGCAACACCAAAGCGCGACGACAACGTCGACACTTACGACTACTTCGGCGAGCCGGTGTTCGAGTATTCCCTGCGCCAGGGCATCGAGGACGGCTACCTCGCGCCCTACACGGTGCGGCGAGTGGTGCTTACTCCCGACGCCGAGGGCTGGCGGCCGGACCCCGGCGAGGTCGACACCTTCGGCCGGGACATTCCCGACGGGCTCTACACGACCCGCGACTTCGAGCGCCTCGTGTCGCTCCTGCGGCGAACGGATGCCGCAGCTCGTCACCTCACGCAGGTGTTTCAGGACCGCCCGGGACGAGCCGTCATCTTCTGCGTCGACTCGGAGCACGCCGAACAAATGCGCATGGCGCTGGTGGAGCACAACCGCGCAGCTGTGGCGGCCGATCCATTCTGGGTGGTCCGGATCGTCAGCGCCGAAGGCGAGACCGGCCGGCGTCAGCTCGACCGGTTCTGCGACCCGGAGTCGTCGTCACCCGTGGTCGCCACGACATCACGGATGCTGTCCACCGGCATCGACATCCAGGACCTGAAGTACGTCGTCCTGTTCCGACC
>JAKFXV010000240.1 GCA_021731205.1 Nocardioides sp.
TATGAGGCGCGGTCATCACCACCACCTGCCGGTGGTACGACGGGTCGGTCAGCGTCTCCTGGTAGCCCGTCATGCCGGTGGCGAAGACCGCCTCCCCGAACGTCTCGCCGGCAGCTCCGTAGGACTCACCGCGGAAGGTGCGCCCGTCCTCCAGCACGAGGATCGCCGGGGTGCTCATGCGAGCGCCCCTTCCAGCACGGTCGGCCGACCCCTCAAGAACGTGGCCACGACTCGGCCCGGCAGCTCCATGCCGGCGTACGGCGTGTTGCGCGACAGCGAGGCCAGCTCCGCCGCAACCACGGTCCGGCAAACCGCCGGGTCGTACAACACCAGATTGGCCGGGGCACCAGCCTCCAGGGGCTGACCGTGGGAGTCCACGCGACCGATTCGAGCCGGCGTGACGGACATCCGTTGGGCGACGCCGGCCCAGTCGAGCAGGCCGGAGTCGACCATCGTCTCCTGCACGATCGACAGCGCCGTTTGCAGGCCGAGCATGCCGAAGGCGGCTGCGGCCCATTCGCAGTCCTTGTCCTCATGTGGGTGCGGGGCGTGATCGGTGGCGACGACGTCGATCGTGCCGTCGGCGAGGCCGGCCCGGAGCGCGGCGATATCAGACTCGGTGCGAAGCGGCGGGTTGACCTTGTAGACGGGGTTGTACGTGGCCGCCAACTCGTCGGTCAGCAGCAGGTGGTGCGGGCACACTTCGGCGGTGACGTCCCAGCCGTTGGCCTTGGCCTGGCGGACGATCTCCACCGACCCCGCGGTGGAGACATGGCACACGTGCAACCGTGAGCCGACGTGTGCGGCAAGCAGGCAATCACGGGCGATGATCGCCTCTTCGGCGACGGCCGGCCAACCGGCGAGGCCGAGTTTTCCCGAGAGCGCGCCCTCGTTCATCTGAGCGCCCTCGGTGAGGCGCGGATCCTGGGCGTGCTGAGCGATCACGCCGTCGAAGGCTTTGACGTACTCCAGCGCCCGCCGCATCAACAGTGGGTCGCTGACGCACTTGCCGTCGTCGGAGAACACCCGCACCCGCGCCTGAGAATCCGCCATCGCGCCCAGCTCGGCCAGCTGAGTGCCGGACAGTCCGATCGTGACGGCACCGACCGGGAACACGTCGCAGAAGCCCGCCTCGCGGCCCAGTCGCCAGACCTGCTCCACCACACCAGCGGTGTCAGCCACCGGATCGGTGTTGGCCATGGCGTGGACGGCAGTGAAACCCCCCAGCGCCGCAGCCTGGGTGCCGGACTCGACCGTCTCGGCGTCTTCACGACCGGGTTCGCGCAGGTGGGTGTGCAGGTCGACGAGGCCGGGAAGCGCGATCAGTCCGGTCGCATCGATCTCGTTCGCCGCACCGGTGGCGGTGGTCCCCGGACCGACCGAGGCGATCACCCCGCCACTGAGCACCACGTCGCTCGGCTCCCCGCCGAGCAGGCGTACGCCCCGGATGACGTAGTCGCTCACGCGTCGTCCCCTTCGTTGGTCGTGCCGGCAGGTTCGTTCCCGCCCAGCAGCAGGTAGAGCACGGCCATCCGGACGGCGACGCCGTTGGTGACCTGTTCGACGATCACCGAGCGGTCGGAGTCGGCCACGTCGGCGGTGATCTCCATGCCACGCACCATCGGACCCGGGTGCATCACGATCGTGTGGTCCTGCAGCCCGGCCATCCGGCGCCCGTCGAGGCCGTAACGCCTGGAGTACTCGCGTGCGGTCGGGAAGAACGACGCGCTCATCCGCTCCCGCTGCACCCGCAGCATCATCACCACATCCGTCTTCGGCAGCACCGCGTCGAGGTCGTAGGACGTCTCGACCGGCCAGCCGTCGATGCCGACAGGGAACAGGGTCGGCGGCGCCACCAGAGTGACGTGGGCTCCCAGGGTGTGCAGCAGCAGGGCGTTGGAGCGTGCCACTCGGCTGTGCAGCACATCGCCCACGATCGCGACCCGGCACCCGTCGAGGGATCCGCTGTTGCGCGGCGCGAGATGGCGCCACATCGTGAACGCGTCGAGCAACGCCTGCGTGGGATGCTCGTGGGTCCCGTCGCCGGCGTTGATGACGTTGGAGCGGACCCAGCCGGAGTGCGCGAGCCGGTGCGGGGCCCCGGAGGCATGGTGGCGGACCACGACCGCATCCGCCCCCATGGCTTCCAACGTGAGTGCGGTGTCCTTCAACGACTCGCCCTTCGACAGCGAGGAGCCCTTCGCGGCGAAGTTGATGACATCGGCGGAGAGTCGCTTCGCGGCCGCTTCGAACGAGATCCGGGTCCGAGTGGAATCCTCGAAGAACAGGTTCACCACCGTGCGGCCTCGCAGCGCCGGCAGCTTCTTGATCGGGCGGTCCGCGAGCGAACGCAACTCCTCGGCGGTCTGCAAGACGAGTTCCGCG
Organism: Nocardioides sp.; assembly: GCA_021731205.1. Classification (GTDB taxonomy): domain Bacteria; phylum Actinomycetota; class Actinomycetes; order Propionibacteriales; family Nocardioidaceae; genus Nocardioides. The sequence goes on from JAKFXV010000240.1 coordinate 2,386, forward strand.
TCGGTCCGGGTCAGGTCGGCAGCGCTGAGCAGATGCCGCTTCACGGCGTACCCCCGAGGCGCTGGGCGCCGGCCAGGCCTTGGATCGTGACCGCGTCGACGGACGCGTCCGGATCGCTGGCCAGGCTCACTTGAACCCGCTCGATCAGCGAGGTCGGCAGGTTCTTGCCGACGAAGTCTGCCCGGATCGGCAGCTCCCGGTGGCCACGGTCGACCAGCACGGCCAGTTGCACGGCGCGGGGACGCCCGATGTCGCCGATCGCGTCGAGGGCGGCGCGGATGGTGCGACCGGAGAACAGCACGTCGTCGACCAGCACCACCACCAAGTCGTCGATTCCCTTGCCGGGGATCTCGGTGTGCAGCAGGGTCCTCGCGGGCTTGAGTCGCAAGTCGTCGCGATACATCGTCACGTCGAGTGAGCCGACCGGCACCTGTTGGCCCTCTACGGCCGCCATCTTGTCGGCGATCCGTTGGGCCAGCGGAACCCCCCGACTGGGAATGCCGAGGAGGACCAGGTCCTGGGAGCCCTTGTTGCGCTCGAGGATCTCGTGGGCGATCCGGGTCAGCGCGCGGGTGATGTCGCGGCTGTCGAGAACCACGCGAGAGAGACCTGTGGTCGCTGGATCGCCGGTGCCGAAGTAGTCACTTCGGGAGGGGGGGCTCGGTGGAGCCGGGGACCCGGAGTCGGGTCCGTTGGGGGGCGCAGTCATTGGCCTGCTGACCTCCTTCTCCGCCTCTCGGGACGGCTCTTTAAAGGATGTCGAAACTTCGGGGAGCTTAGCACCCGCGTTCCGAGCCGCGACAGTCGACACAAACCGTCCCCGGCGCCTCAGTACGATGGCG
>JAKFXV010000005.1 GCA_021731205.1 Nocardioides sp.
GTACCGCATCGACGGCGTGCTCAAAGACGCCCACCGCTCCCCCAAGAACATCGCCAACGGCGTCGTCTCGCGACTCAAGATCATGGCCGACATGAACATCGCCGAGCGCCGAGTGCCGCAGGACGGGCGTCTCTCGGTCAACCATCAGGGCCGCAAGATCGACCTGCGGGTGGCAACCTTGCCGACCGTGTGGGGCGAGAAGGTCGTCGCCCGGATCCTCGACAACTCCAACACCATGCTCGGGCTCGACGACCTCGGGTTCAGCCCGGAGAACCTCGCGCGCTTCGGCGAGTCCTACACCAAGCCGTACGGCATGATCCTGGTGACCGGTCCCACCGGCTCAGGCAAGTCCACGACGCTGTATGCCACCGTCAACCAGCTGAACAAGCCTGACGTCAACGTGATCACCGTCGAGGATCCGGTCGAGTACCGCCTCGCCGGCATCAACCAGGTGCAGACCAACGCGCGCGCCGGGCTCACCTTCGCCTCCGCGCTCCGGTCGATCCTTCGTTCAGACCCTGACATCGTGCTGATCGGTGAGATCCGGGACCACGAGACCGCCCAGATCGCTGTCGAAGCCGCCCTCACCGGTCACCTGGTGCTCTCGACGCTCCACACCAACGATGCGCCCTCCGCGCTGACCCGGCTGATCGAGATGGGGATCGAGCCGTTCCTGGTGGGCTCTGCGCTCGACGCCGTGGTGGCCCAACGGCTGTGCCGGTCGCTGTGCGAGCGGTGCAAAGAGCAGTACGAGCCGACCGCCCAGGAGCTGATCGACGTTCGCTTCCCGTGGGAAGACGGCCAGCCTCTCCCCCAGCTCTTCCGTCCGGCGGGGTGCAACCAGTGCGCCAACACCGGCTACCGCGGCCGGATGGCGCTGCACGAGGTGATGGCGCTCAACGAGGACATCGAGCGGCTCGCAGTCGCCCGTGCGAGCACCGATGAGATCGCCCGGGCGGCCCACTCGCTCGGCATGAGCACGCTGCGTCACGACGGTTGGTTGAAGGTGCTCGCCGGCCGCACCTCCATCGAGGAGATCCTTCGCGTCGTCGTCTGACACGCCCCCAGCACCTCTGCTCGATCCTGCGCCCGCTCCGGCGCACCTTCTCGCGGGCTCAAGCCCAGCTCGCAGGCGACCGAAGATCCAGATAACCCTCTGCCTAAGAGGCGCCTGCCGCGCAGACGCTTCTGCCCAAGAGAAGGAACCATCGTGAGTCAAGCGCACCCGCACGACGGCGTACCTGCCACGCATTCTCCAAACGCCCCGACCGCGAATGCCGGGTACGGTCTGCCGCTGGCCGGCGGGCATCGCGCCGACCCGGCCGATCTGCCCCCGGTGGCCGTGCAGCCGGCCCCGACGCACCAGACCGCACCCATGCAGGCGGTCGCACCCTCGGCGGCCCCCGTCCAGCCGACCCAGCCGGCCCAGCCGGCACAGCCGAGTCAGCCGACACAGCAGCGCCGGCTGGTCCTGGACGAACTGTTGATCCAGGTGCTCGAGACCGGCGGCTCCGACCTGCACCTCACGGCCGGTGCTTCGCCGACCATCCGAGTGCGCGGCGAGATGGAGCCGATGGCCGGCTACGCCACGCTGACCCGAGATCAGCTGCAAGCCATGTTGTACGGCGTGATGACCGAGCGCCAGCGCAAGACGTTCGAGGAACACCTCGAGCTCGACTTCGCGTACGCCGTCCCGGGCCAGGCCCGCTTCCGGGTCAACGTCTTCCAGCAGCGCGAGTCCATGGGTGCCGTGATGCGGCTGATCCCCTGGGAGATCAAGTCGCTCGACGAACTCGGACTCCCGCCCGTGATCGACAGTTTCACCCAGCTCAAGCGTGGCCTGGTGCTGGTCACCGGCCCGACCGGCTCCGGCAAGTCGACGACGCTGGCGGCGATGATCGATCGGATCAATCGCGCCCGGCGCGGCCACATCATGACGATCGAGGATCCCGTCGAGTTCTTGCACAAGCACCACAGCTGTCTGGTCAACCAGCGTGAGATCGGCCTGGACACCCACGGCTTCCGCGACGCCCTCAAGCACGTGCTGCGACAGGACCCGGACGTGATCTTGGTGGGCGAGCTGCGTGACCTCGACACGATCTCCGTGGCCCTGACGGCCGCCGAGACCGGCCACCTGGTGTTCGCGACCCTGCACACCCAGTCGGCTCAAGACACCATCACGCGGGTCGTGGACGTGTTCCCGGCCGATCAGCAACAGCAGGTCCGCACCCAGCTCGCGGCGACCCTGCAGGGCGTGGTGTGTCAGACCCTCGTCAAGACCATCGACGGCAAGGGCCGCGTCGCCGCAGTCGAGGTGATGGTCTGCAACACCGGCATTCGGGCGATGATCCGCGACGACAAGCTGCAGCAGATCCAAGGCTCGCTCCAGGCAGGCGCCAAGGACGGGATGCAGACCTTGAACGCCCACCTGGCAGCTCTCGTGAAGGCCGGCCGAATCAGCTACGAGGCCGGAATCGAGAACTGCTCCAACCTGGCCGACTTCGACACCTTGGTCACCTCCGAGGCGGCGCGTCGGGCCACCGCGAGCTGGCAGTAGACGCTCAACAACCACGAACCCCGCACCGCACATCTAGGCGACTGAGAGAACCCGATGCCAACAGCGCAGTACACCTACAAGGTCCGTGACACCGGCGGCAAGCTCGTCGAGGGCAAGGTCGAGGCTGCCTCCGAGGTGGCCGTCGCCGACAAGCTACGGGCGATGGGCTACACCCCGCTGGAGGTCAAGGCCGCCAACACGGGCATGCAGCGTGAGATCAGCTTCGGCCGCAAGAGGCGGGTGAAGCTGAAGAACCTGGCGGTGTTCTGCCGGCAGTTCGCGACCATGATCGATGCCGGCTTGACGATGCTGCGGGCACTGTCGATCCTCGCCGACCAGTCCGACAACGCCGAGCTGCGCCGGGTGCTGCGCGAGGTCAAGCAGGATGTCGAGGCCGGCCTGAGCCTTTCCGCGGCGTTCAGCAAGCACGACGTCTTCCCGCCGCTCATGGTCAACATGACCCGAGCCGGCGAGGCCGGCGGCTTCCTCGACGTGACGATGCGCCAGATCGCGGAGAACTATGAGGCGGAGGTGAAGCTGCGGGGCAAGATCAAGGCCGCCATGACCTACCCTGTGGTGGTCTTCATCCTCGCCATCTTGATGTGCCTGGGCATGCTCGTCTTCATCGTCCCTGTCTTCGCGAGCATGTTCGAGGACCTAGGCGGTGA
>JAKFXV010000159.1 GCA_021731205.1 Nocardioides sp.
CGGACATGTCGACGCCGTTGGGGTTCACGGCCGGCAACGCGATCGAGGTGGCCGAGTCCGTGGAGGTCCTGGCGGGTGGTGGCCCTCATGATGTCGTGGAGTTGACGGTCGCGCTCGCCGAGGAGATGTTGGCTGCGGCCGGGGTCGTCGGGGATCCGGCGCAGAAGCTCGCCGACGGATCGGCCATGGACGCCTGGCGGGCGATGATCGCGGCCCAAGGCGGTGACCCCGACGCCCCGCTGCCGGTGGCTCGCGAGTCTCAGGTCGTGACCGCTTCAGCGTCCGGTCGGCTGACTCGGCTCGATGCGATGGCGGTCGGGTTGGCTGCTTGGCGGCTCGGGGCCGGTCGGGCTCGCAAGGAGGATCCGGTGCAGGCCGGAGCCGGAGTGGTGTGGCACGCGCGACCCGGCGATCTGGTGAATGCCGGGCGGCCGCTCTTCACGCTGCTCACCGACGAGCCGGAGCGCTTCGATCGGGCTCTGGAGTCATTGAGCGGTGGCTACGACATCGAGCCGGACGATGCGGCGTACACACCCGCGCCGCTGATCCTCGACCGCATCTCCGGCTAGCCGAGGAGGAGTACGACGGTCTGGGCGAGGCAGGCGGGTTTGTCCACGCCCTCGATCTCGATGCGGTAGTCGATCAGCAGTTGGGTGCCGGCCGGGACCGCTGCCGCTTCGGCGAGGGTGGCGTGGGCGCGGATCCGGGACCCGACGCGGACCGGGTTGGTGAAGCGGACCTTGTTGACGCCGTAGTTGAGCTTGGGGCCGGCTGTGTCCAGCGCGAAGATCTGGGCGCCCAGGAATGGAATCAGCGACAAGGTGAGGTAGCCGTGCGCGATGGGCGCGCCGAAGGGACCGCGGGCAGCGCGCACAGGGTCGACGTGGATCCACTGATGATCGCCGGTGGCATCGGCGAACCGGTCGACCCGCTCCTGGGTGATCTCGAGCCACTCACTGGTCCCCAGCTGGGTTCCGACAGCGGCGGCGATCTCGTCGGCGGTGCTCAGTGAACGCATGCCGCCGAAACTACAGCTATCCCGAGTCGAGGGGCGGCGGCCGCACCACTTCGTGGGTGCCGTGCGGGGTGCGCACGAAGGACAGTCCGTGGGGGCTGGTCCAGAGATAGACCCCGGGCTCGGGGCTGGAGTAGGTCCACGCCGTGAAGGTCTTGTGGCGATGGTGGTGGCGACACAGAGCGGCCAGGTTGTCGGTCGACGTGGGGCCGTCGTCGTCATAGGCCTTGATGTGATCGGCGTCGACCCCCGAGCGGTGTCCTGGCGGTCGTGCCGGTCGGTTGCAGTGCGGGAAGACGCAGGTCTCGTCGCGTAGGAAGACGTGTTCGCGCTGCAGGAGAGTCGGTGCGTACTTCGTGGTGGCTCGGGTGGAGTCGAGGTCGATCACCGGACGCAGGTGGACCGACGACCCGGACAGCCGCAGCCAGTCGATCACGGTCTCGAGCGACAGGACGCCTCCGGTTCGGTTGCCGAGGGTGAACGGCACGTCGCCGAGGCCGGCGGTGTCTGAAGGCAGGTGGAAGTAGAGGCTGGTGGCCGGTCGCGGGGGGATCGAGATCGCCCGACCGTCCACGGTCTCCGCGGTCAGCTCGAGCCCGAGCTGGCGGCGCGCGAGGTCACCGAGCGCGCGAGCACGGCGTACGTCGAGGTCGGCGGCGTCGCCGAGCGTGGCGCGCAGGTCGGCCTCGCGTGAGATGGCCAGCTCGAGGTCGAAGGCGTCGGGGGCGTCGAGCATCGCCTCGACCAGGACGCCACCGCTCGGGCCGACCTCGGGTTGGACCTTTGCGTAGCGGGCGGAGCCGCGGCGCTCCTCGGCGTGACCGGGATCGAAGCGGATGACGGCCGCGTCGACCGCTCGCTGGGCCTGGATCGGACCGATCTTCGCAACGAACGGCGCCAGCTGGCGGTCGACCCAAGCGACCGCATCACGAGACAGCAGGCGGGTCCGCTGGCTGACCAGCCGTGCCCGCCACACCGGCACCTGGCCGGCCGCCAGTCGACGCCAGATCCGGGGCAGCCGGTATCGGAGTTCGACGGCGTCGGCGATCAGGTGCCGCCCAGCGTCGGTCGACATGCCCCCGGCGGCCGCGAACTCGGCGATGCAGAACTCGAGGATCCGGGGCGCACCTTCGCCGGTGAGGGACAGCTCGCCCTCGGTGCCGGGCACCGTGGCCCACTCGTCGGGATGGGCGGCCTCGGGGGAGTGCATGTCTGCCCAGTCGAGGGCATCGAAGAGCACCGCCAACTGCGCGGCCTCCGCCCGGGCGCGGTTGTCGCGCACGGATGCGAGCACCGCCGACGGCGACCCGTCGACCCGTGCTGACTCCTTGACTGCCATGTCCCAACCCAAACACACGCCACCGACATAGCCAGGTGGGCCGCCGGCTCGGACGGTCCGGCAGGATGGGGCGATGACCACGCTGACCCGAGACGTCGTACGCCGTGCGCCGAAGGTGCTCCTGCACGATCACCTCGATGGCGGTCTGCGACCTGAGTCCGTCGTCGAGCTGGCTGCCGAGATCGGTCACGAGCTGCCGGCCGCCGACCCGGTGGCGCTCGGACGGTGGTTCCACGAGTCCGCCAGCTCGGGGTCGCTGGAGCGCTACCTCGAGACGTTCGTGCACACGGTGGCGGTGATGCAGACCGCACCCGCGATCCGCCGGGTGGCGCGCGAGTGCGCGGTTGACCTGGCCGCCGACGGCGTGGTGTACGCCGAGGTCCGCTATGCCCCCGAGCAACACGTCAGCGGTGGGCTCTCCCTGGACGAGGTCGTCGCCGCGGTTGCGGAGGGTTTCGCGGAGGGCATCGCGCAGGCGCGCGGGACGATCGTGGTCCGGCAGATCCTCACGGCCATGCGCCATCAGGCGCGCTCGCGCGAGATCGCGGAGTTGGCCGTGAAATACCGCCATGCCGGCGTCGCGGGGTTCGACATCGCCGGGGCTGAAGCCGGCTACCCGCCGACCCGACACCTGGACGCGTTCGAATACCTCCAGCGCGAGAACGCCCACTTCACCATCCACGCGGGCGAGGGATTCGGGCTGCCGTCGATCTGGGAGGCGATCGCCTACTGCGGCGCCGACCGGCTCGGTCACGGCGTGCGCATCATCGACGACATCACCCAGCACGAGGACGGCTCGGTGACCATCGGCGGTCTCGCGTCGTACATCCGGGACAAGCGGATCCCGCTCGAGATG
>JAKFXV010000161.1 GCA_021731205.1 Nocardioides sp.
AGCCACAAGCCCCGATTGAGCGAGAACGCGGCGGTGGCCACGGCCAACGGCAGGATCAACGGCGACACCCAACGCCGCCACCCGGCGTCGCGCCCGAACCAGGTCGCGACGAAGAACGGCGCCAGCAAACCAAAGGAGTTCCCCCACGCGTTGGGATAGGAGTACGGCGCCGCAGGCCGCGCCTGTTCATAGCCCAAGAAGTCGGTCATCAGCGCGACCCGCGGATGGAACAGGGCGTTCATGAACGGCTGCTCGGTGAATCCCTTGGGCAAGAACAGCTCGATCACCGATGGGAAGTCCAAGGTGGGAACCGCAATCGCCAACATGCCCCCGGCCACGGTGACCAGGAACAAGTACGCGAGCATCCGGCCGATCCGCACGGCCGTCAACCGAGTGCGGTCTGCGTTGAGCACGTAGAGGCACGCAATCGTCACGGTGGCGTACCACAGGCCGCGGTAGGTGTACCCGACGAGCGGGCCGAGTCCGGACTTGGCTTGGGTCCCGGGCGGCTGCACCCACAACACCGCCACCCCGACGGCCACCCACACCAAGAAGAGCAGGTACGCGCCCCAACCGCGCGGCACGCGCAGCTCGCGATGCCGCATCAGCGTCCACACCATCGGAATCGCGAAGACGAACAAGATCACGTGCCACAGGCCGAGCAGCCACCAGATCGGCGCACCGTAGAAGAACAGGGTGAGGGGCCAGTACTCGTCGAGCCACCGCCGTCGCCGACTGCGCGGCACGTAGTAGGCGGGCTCGGCCTGGACCGCCGGCCGGACCGGCTCGAGGATCGTCACGTCCACCCCCAGCGCGCACCGACCGATTGACCGTAGACGGTGTCGAGGCGAACGACCTCGCCCGCCAGTTGCTCGCGAATGTAGTCGACGGCTTCGGGTGCTGGTCGGACAGTGCTGCGATCGATCGGCCGGTACAGCAGCTTGTGCACCAGCGGCGACCGTTTCACCAGCCCGACCACCCGCGCCCCGTCGTGCTCTCGGGTCCAGTCCGCGGCCTTCCTGGCCAAGGTGGCCACCACCAGCGACCGGGCCGCGGCCGCAGGCAAGCGCGCGGAGAGCTCTTCCTCGGACAAGACCTGACGATCGATCTCCAAGAAGGCCGTCGTCGCATCCAGGAAGCCCTGCGGGTCAGCGACCAGGTCATCGAACACCGCGATGTGGACGCTCTCGCGTGGGAACTGCGCCGTCAGGCGATCCAAACCTGAGGCGTAGCGGCCGTGCTCGAGCAACTCGGGAACCTCGCGCAGCGCCGTCACGAACTCGTCGGGCCACTGCCCGTGCTTCCGGGCGTACAGCCACGACGACCACGCGCGCTCCACCGGATCGCGCAACGAGACCATCGTCTTCACCTGGCCGAGGGTTTCGAGCATCCGCACCGGCGCCTCGGGCGCGAAGAGGTAGTCCTGGCAGATCTCGCCGACGATGCGATGAGTCGGTCCCGCGTCGCGGAACTGGTCGGCGTACCAACCGGTCCCGCGGTCGTAGTAGCGATCGAAGTAGTAGAGGTCCTTGGCGGGCGTGAGATAGACCTGCGGATGGTTGATCAGCATCTCGTGCAACCACGACGACCCGGCCTTGTCCGGTCCGACGTAGATGAAGTTGGGCAGTCTCGTCACGAGACCCCCCGGCCGAGCGATCGGGCCAGGGAGAGCACGCGCTGCGGGCTGACTCCGGTGGTCGCGCTCATCAGGCCCAACCAGGCGTGCGGCGCGACCGGGTAGATCACCAGCGCCTTGCCGGCGTAGCGCATCGCTGCCCGTCGCTCACCTGCGGTGGCCTTGGCATACGCGATCTGACCCAGGATGCGGGCGTGCCCGGGACGGTGGGTCGCGAAGTCCTGGTGCTTGGCGAGCATGTACTCCAAGGCCTCGGAGGTGTTGACGGCCTTCCCGCGGAACCACGAGGGCACGTCCTTGCGGATCTCGGAGAGAATCTCGTTGACCACGCCGACTTTGCCGACCCGGCTCACCCGCAACAGCCAGTCGTAGTCCTCGCCGTAGCCGTGCGGAAGCTCCTCGTCGTACGTGCCGGCCTTGTCGAAGGCACGCCGCCAGGCCGCGATCGTCGAGCTGTGGAGTTCCTTGACTCGGTTGCCCAGGAGCCGTTCGTGGGTGATCACGGGGGATTTGCCGGGCCAGTCGACGTCCCGGTCACCCATCAGCAGGCGGATGCCCGCGCCAACGGCCAGCAGGTCCGGGTCGGATCGGAGTCGGTCGACCTGCAGCCGAATCTTGCCTGGTAGCCAAAGGTCATCGTCATCGCAGCTCGCGACGATCTCACCCGAGGTGTGCCGCAAGCCGGTGTTGCGACCTCCGGCCAGCCCCGGCGTCCCGTCGTTGACGATCGACCGGACCGAGCGGCCGGGGCGAGTGAGCGTCTCGAGGCTGGGATCGGCGTCCTCTCGATCGTGCACCACCAAGATCTCCAGGTCACCGGCGTAGTCCTGTTCCACGATCGTCGCGAGCGTCTCGCGTAGCAGCTCGGGGCGGCCACGGGTCGGAATCACGACCGACACCAACGGGTAGGTCGTCGACTCCGGTGAGTCTGCAGTGGTCATCGCGGTGCCCCCATCGTCATCTGCGCGGTTCCTTGTCGACGTGCGGCCCGAGGCGAACGGGTATCCATATGCCGCCAGCCAAGGCACCGTCAGTGCCGTGACCAGCAACCGCTCCGAGCGCGGCATCCGGTCTCCCCACTCCTGATCGACCCGCAACCGCACCGTGCCCGAGGCGAAGCGACCGGGGTTGCCCGACAGCCCGTGGCTGGCCTCGAGCCGGGCCCCATCCTCACCGAGATGGTCCAGGTCACCTGGCGCCAGCGGCAACCCCAGACGGCGCAACAGGTCGGCAACGGCCGCCGCGGGCGCGGCCATCAGGTCTTCGTAGCGCATCCGCGCGGACGGGATCCCTCCCACGGTTGCGATCGCCTGCATCTCTGACTGCAGCGCCGCCCACTGGGTCGCCGAACGCTGCGGGGAGATCCGCCACATCAGCCGCTCACCGCTGCCGGCCTGAGGGCGATCCTTCTGCCTCCGCGACCATGAGTACGCCACCCCCCGCGGGTCCCGGAGCAGGTTCACCATCGTGAAGTCGAAGCCCGGATCGGGCAATGCGCCCGGACGCATGCCCAAGGCGAGTCCATGGGCCGGACCCTTGCTCGCATCGACGATGTAGTCGGCACCGC
>JAKFXV010000156.1 GCA_021731205.1 Nocardioides sp.
TGGCACCGTACAAGGCCCAGAACATGTCGAACAACTCGATGGTCTGCTCCGCAGGCGACGGCACGACCGCCGAGATCGGCCGGGCACAGTGGGTCCAGGCACTGGCTGCCCGCGTTGCCCCTGAGCCGGCGATGAACCCGGTGCTGCTTAAGCCCGGCAGCGACCGGCGCAGCCATGTCGTCCTGATGGGCCAGTCCGCCGGCGAGGTCTCGTCGGCGGACTGGGAGACCGGCCGGCGTCACCTGGCCACGGCCGCACACACCGCGTACGACGACCTGGCGGCGTATTTCGACGTCATCGTGGCCGAGGGAGCAGGGGGCCCGGCCGAGATCAACCTGCGCGCCGGCGACTACGTCAACATGGGGCTGGCCCGGCACGCATCGTTGCCCACCGTGGTTGTCAGCGACATCGACCGCGGCGGTGCCTTCGCCGCGATGTACGGCACGGTCGCGCTCCTGGCGCCCGCCGACCAGAGGCTGGTGGCCGGCTTCGTGGTCAACAAGTTCCGTGGCGAACTGGCGCTCCTCTCCCCCGGCCTGGACTCCCTGGAGCGGCTGACGGGCCGTCGGGTGTTCGGCGTGCTGCCGTGGGATCCGAGCCTGTGGCTGGACTCCGAGGACGCCCTCGACCTGGACGGTCGTCGCTCCAGCGGTGAGGCCGTCTTCCGGATCGCGGTCGTGCGGTTGCCGCGGATCAGTAACTTCACCGATGTCGACGCGCTCGGGTTGGAGCCCGACCTCGACGTGGTCTTCGTCTCCAACCCCCGCGACGTCGCCGATGCCGATCTGCTCGTGGTGCCGGGAACCCGCTCGACGATCAGCGACCTGGCCTGGCTGCGCGCACGGGGCCTGGACGCCGCGATCCTCGACCACGCCCGCCGAGGTCGCCCGGTGCTCGGCATCTGCGGCGGCTTCCAGATGCTCGGTCGCACCATCAGCGACCCTGCCGGTGTCGAGGGCGTGCCGGGTGCCGAGGTCGAGGGCCTGGGGCTGCTCGACGTCCGCACCGACTTCGCCGCCGAGAAGGTGCTGCGATTGCCCGCCGGCACCGCCCTGGGCGCACCCGCCTCGGGCTACGAGATCCACCACGGCCGGGTCACCCGAGGCGGTGGCGAGGAGTTCCTCGGGGGAGCCCGCGCGGGCAAGGTCTTCGGCACGATGTGGCACGGCAGCCTCGAGGGCGACGCGCTGCGGGGTGCGCTGTTGTCCGAGCTGCTGGGCCGAGAGCCGTCCGCGGTGAGCTTCGGTGCCGCCCGCGACGCCCGGCTCGACCGGCTGGGCGACTTGGTCGAGGAGCACCTCGACGTCGACGCACTGCTGACACTCGCCCGCGACGGCACACCCACCGGCCTGCCCGTCCTACCCCCAGGAGGCTCCCCGTGAGGCTGCTGCTCCTGGGAGGCACCAGCGAGGCCCGCGACCTCGCCGCCCGGCTCGTCGACGATCGCGACAGCGGCATCGAGGTGACCAGTTCCCTGGCCGGCCGGGTTGCCGAGCCGCGTCTGCCGGTCGGGAGGGTGCGCATCGGCGGCTTCGGCGGAGTCGAGGGTCTGCGGGCCGCGCTGGCCGAGTACGACGCCGTGGTCGACGCGACGCATCCCTTCGCCCTCGGCATGAGCGCCCACGCCGTGGCCGCCTGTCGCCTCGAAGCCGTCCCCCTGCTGCAGCTCGAGCGGCCCGGTTGGGAGCCAGACCCGAGGTGGCACTACGTCGACGACCACGAACGGGCGAGCACGCTGGCCGCCTCGCTCAGTGCGCGGCCGTTCCTCACCGTCGGCCGCCAGGAGCTGGCTCGCTTCGTCCCCGCGCTGTCCGGCCACGCCGTGCTTGCCCGGGTCGTCGACCGTCCCGCCCTCGACCTGCCCGAGACGTGGACGCTGCTGAGAAGCCGTGGCCCCTACACCCTCGATGGCGAGTTCGCCCTGATGCGGCAGCACGCCATCGACGTCCTCGTCACCAAGGACTCAGGAGGCAGCTACACGTGGCCCAAGATGCAGGCCGCCGCCGAGCTCGACGTCGCCGTGGTCGTCGTGCGGCGTCCAGCGTGCCCGGTCGGGGTGCCGACCGTGCACGACGTGGACGATGCCGTCGCCTGGCTCAGGGAGCAGTCGTGAGAGTGCTCGTCACCGGCGGAGTCCGCTCCGGCAAGTCCTGTCACGCGGAGTCGCTCCTGACCGGACCGGTCACCTACCTTGCCCCAGGGCCGGTCCACGACGACGCCGACTGGGCCGCGCGGATCGCCGCCCATCGAGCGCGGCGGCCTGTCGACTGGACGACTGTCGAGTCCCACGACCTCGTCGGAGTGCTCGCGCGCACGGACGGGCACGTCATGGTCGATTGCCTGGGCACGTGGCTCACGGCGGTGCTCGACGAGCGTGGCCTCTGGGGTGCGCCGGCGGACGAGATCACCGACGTGATCGGACACGTTGCGCAAGAGACAGCGGACGTCCTCGCTGTTCGCGACCAGGGAAAGGACACCGTTCTCGTCACCAACGAGGTCGGCCTGGGCGTCGTCCCCGAGCACCGGTCCGGTCGGCTCTTCCGGGACCTGCTCGGACTGGTCAACCAGCGCATCGCGGCGGCTTGCGACGAGGTGCACCTGGTGATCGCAGGCAGGGTGATCCGGCTATGACCCAGTCGGGCACCGCGCTGCTTCTCGTTGGCCTGTCCGGCTCCGATGTCGACCGTCGCGACGAGCTGCTCGCGGCGGCCGCCCGCCACCATCCGGGCGTCGCCTTCTTGCAGATGGGCGCCGGGTGCTCATCTGCCGCGGTGCACGGCCCGCGGATCCGACGAGACGGCCCGCGCGCTGATCCTCGGACTGATCGAGGCCGGGCTCGGTGACCATGACGTGGGGATGGTGGGAACGGAAGGTGCGCCGGCGACCGGCACCGCAGAGACCTGCGACGTGTGTCCTCCTCAGGGATACGTGCGTCCCTGTTCGAGGGATGGATACGGACACTCGGGTCTGACTCCACCGCCCGGAGGCGATGTCGCAGTAGCGCGACTGTGCCGGATTCTCGTCGGCTTCCTCGTGCCCGTTAGCCGGATGCTGTCGCACGCCGGCCAGCTGTGCGCCGAGCCACAAGCGACGCGCCGGATGCCGACACGACCGCACCGATGATGCCAACCCTGCGTGCGAGTCGGGCGGCCCGACCGATGTCCTCGGGTCGTACGGCGCGCCCGTCGCCCACGACGGAA
>JAKFXV010000025.1 GCA_021731205.1 Nocardioides sp.
TCCTGAGGCCTTCCGGACCTCGGGTCTTTCCGCCGGTCCGCGGATAGGATCCCCGCGTTTGGGCATGATGGGTGTGTGAGCGCTCCTTCGTCGACCCGGCCGCGTGCGGGGATGTTGTTGGTCGCTACGCCGAGCCTGCATGACCCCAACTTCGAGTCCTCGGTTGTCTTGTTGCTGGAGTCCGACGAGGACGGCGCCCTAGGAGTCATCCTCAACCGGCCCAGCGTCGTGCCCGTGGGCGACGTACTCGAACCCTGGGCGGAGTTGGCCGCTGAGCCCGGGGTGTTGTTCCGCGGGGGACCGGTCGCGACCGACGGCGCGCTCGGTCTGGCCACGCTGGTCGACGAGCAGACCGAGCCCCTGGGCTTCAGCCCGGTCGCGGGCGGCGTGGGCATCATCGACCTGGACGCTCCAGTGGATCTGATCGAGGGGGCGCTGGGCGGCGTCCGGATCTTCGCGGGGTACGCCGGGTGGGACGCGCAACAACTCCTAGGCGAGATCGAGGAAGGCAGTTGGTACGTCCTACCGGCCGAGCCACGCGACGCATTCCATGCCGACGCCGAGCAGTTGCTGCGCGAGGTGTTGCGCCGGCAGCCGGGCGAGTTGGCGTGGCGCTCGACGCGCCCGCTCGACCCCGAGTTGAACTGATGCACTCGGCGCCGGCCTGATGTCTAGACTCGACTCGTGAGCAACAAGATCGGCTTCGCGCCGGCCGACGGGGGCACCGATGTGCTCGAGGACACCCGGGTCGAGGGGCGTCCAGTCCCCACCGACGAGGGTGACCACGAGCGGTTCTCCCACTTCGTCGACAAGCACAAGCTGACCGAGGCGATGGTGATGGGCACCCCGGTCGTCGCGCTGTGCGGCAAGGTCTGGGTGCCTAGCCGGGCTCCGGAGAAGTTTCCGGTCTGTCCGGAGTGCAAAGAGATCTGGGAGTCGCTGAACCCCGATTGAGCTGAGTGGCAAGATGCCGCCATGCCGACCTACGCCGCCTTCTTGCGGGCGATCAACCTCGGGCCGAACCGCAAGTTTCCCAAGGAGAGCATCAAGGCGGCCACGGAGGCAACCGGTGCCACCGACGTCGAGACCTACATCAACACCGGCAACGTCCGCTTGACGACCGCGACCCGCTCACGGGCCACAGTCGAAGCCGCGCTCGAGGCGGCGTACGCCTTGGACCGGGGCTTCGCTGTGCCCACCATCACCTTCACGCTTCCCGAGTTGCGACAGATCGCCGCCGATGCGGCCGAGATCGCCGGACGACTGACCTTCGATGGCGAACGGCGGCACTACATCTCCCTGCTGAAGACCGAGCCGGACGACGAGCCTTCTCGAAGCCTGGAGGCGCTGTCCACCGACCTCGCGATTGCCGTCGTCCGAGGTCGGGCAGTCCACTTGATCCTCGACACGGCCTACCACGAAACGGGGCTGGGCAACGCCCAGGTCGAGCGATCGCTGGGAGTGGCGACCAACCGCAATCTGACGGTCATTCGCGCGCTTGCGCAGCGCTGGGCATAGTCCGGCTTCGGGCCCGGATTCGGTCGCGCTCGGCCCGGCGCCGAAACCATCGGGATGTGCCACCATTGCGACGTGCCCACCGCAACTCCGCAGGTCGTGGAACCCGATGTGGTCCTCGATCCGGTCACCGAGGATGTGCCGCTGGCGGCGCTCCCGTGGGTCACCATCGTCTGGAACGACCCCGTCAACTTGATGTCGTATGTCACCTTCGTGTTCCGCAACTACTTCGGCTACTCCATGCGCAAGGCCCACAAGCTGATGCTGGAGGTCCACAACGACGGCAAGTCCGTGGTGAGCTCGGGTTCGCGTGAAGAGATGGAGCGCGATGTCCAGGCGATGCACGAGTACGGCCTCTGGGCGACGTTGGAGCGTTCGGAGTGACCAGCGGCTTCACGAGGCACCGGCGTAGCGGGCGGGTCATTGCCAACTTCTCGGCCTTCGAGGCAGATCTCGTGCGCTCTCTGGCCGCTCAGCTGGTCGAGTTGTTGCGCAGCGAGCAGGCGCTGCCGGACGAGTCGGCCGACCCACTGGAAGCCATGTTCGACTTCGCGGGTCCGCGCGCTGTGCCCGAGGACCCGGTGCTGGCCCGGCTGCTGCCCAGCGCCTACCCGGGAGATGTCGAGTCGGCCGCCGAGTTCAGGCGGTTCACCGAAGGCGCCCTGCGTGACGGCAAGGTAGCGGCCGCTCAGGTGGTGATCACGACGCTGGAGGAGGCCGGACTGCCTCCGGTGGGGGAGACCTCCCTCGAAGGTCTCGGCGCAGTGCTCGACGTGGAGCTGGAGTTGCCGACCGCCATGCTGTGGCTCAAGAGCCTGGCCGACATGAGACTCGCCCTGGGCACGCGACTGGGGGTTGAGGAGGGCGACGAGGGCCGTTGGGACGAGCTGCCCGACGAAGACCCGCAGCGTCATACCCATGACATCTACCAATGGTTGGGCTACCTCCAAGAGTCGTTGGTGGACGCTCTCGACCGTTAGAGTGCGCTGCGTGTTGACGCTGGCGCAGGAGACTTACGACGCCATCGTGGCGCACGCGAAGCGCGATCATCCCGACGAGGCATGCGGCATCGTCGCCGGTCCGGAAGGCAGTGGCCGGGCCGAGCGATTGGTCGAGATGGTCAACGCCGCCAGCAGCCCGACGTTCTACGAGTTCGACTCCGGAGAGCTGTTGGCTCTCTACAAGCAACTCTGGGCGGCAGACGAGGAAGTCGTCGTGGTCTACCACTCCCACACCGCCACGGAGGCGTACCCGAGTCGCACCGACATCGGCCTCGCGAGCGAGCCAGGGGCTCATTACGTCCTGGTCGGCACCCGTGAGCATGGGAATAACCCCGGTCCGGTGGAGTTTCGCTCCTACAGAATCGTGGACGGCGCGGTCACCGAAGAACCGGTCACCGTCGTGCCAGCCTTGACCCCCCGACAGTCCGAAGGAGCATCCGGCCGATGAGCATCGAGGTCCGCATTCCGACCATCCTGCGTCCCTACACCGGCGGAGCGAAGGCGGTCGACGCTGCCGGGGACACCCTGGCGGCACTCATCGACGACTTGGACGCCAACCATCCCGGTCTCAAGGAGCGCCTGATCGAATCGGGCACCGACGGATCCGAGGAGCTGCGGCGCTTCGTCAACGTCTACATCAATGACGAGGACGTGCGCTTTCTCGGCAGTTTGGC
>JAKFXV010000157.1 GCA_021731205.1 Nocardioides sp.
GAGCAGAGTCACCCGATGCCCCAGCTTGGCCAGGCGGGCGGCGCTGGCGAGCCCGCCCAGCCCGCCCCCGATCACGACGGCATGGGTCATCGGGCGCTAGGCGTACTGGGGTGGGCGGGGTTCGGTGCGTTTCCAGCGCCGCCAGCCGCTGCGGACGGCCTTCGCCAGCAGATACAACGCGACCAGCCCGACGATCAGGGCCACCGCGGCGATGCCAGCCGCGGCGCGCGGGTGCTCGACGGCGTACCACACGACGCCGAGGACCGCGAAGTCCTCCAGGATGCTCGCGCCGACGTTGGTGACCGGCTCGGGGGAGGCGTTGATGGCGAGCCGGCTGCCCGACTTGATCAGGTGTGAAACCAGCGCCGTGCCGCCGCCGACGACTGCGAACACGGCCTGGTCGAGGGTCGAGGCTTCGCCGGCGAGCAGCACGCCGATGACGGCCCCAGCGGTAGGTCGGATCGCAGTGGAGATGAGGTCCCAGGTGGAGTCGATGTAGGGGATCTTGTCGGCGATGAACTCCATGGAGTACAAGAGTCCGGCCACGGCCAGGACGTCCCAGCGAGCCAGCGCGTCGGGGATCTGCTCGAAGTCGTTGACCCGGTCGGAGATGCCGAGAACGAGCACGACCAGGTAGGCGTTGATGCCGCTGGCCCAGCCGCTCGAGAACGCCAGGGGGAGTGCTTCCACGTCGTCGATCGTAGGGCAGGGGTGCTGCTGATCCGGTCAGCCTTCGGCGGTGATGACGCGGTCGCGGCTGGCTTGGTCGCGGCCGACAACGGTGGTGCCGTCGGAAGCGGTGATGATCGGCCGCTGGATCGCGCGCGGGTGCGCGGCCAGTGCCGCGAGCCAGGCGTCGCGGTGGTCCGCGTCGCGAGGCAGGTCGATGCCGGCCTCGGCCGACTCCTTGGCGCGGGCGATGTCCCAGGGCTCGAGACCGAGCCGGCCGAGGACCTCGTCGAGCTCCTCGCTCGTGGGCGGTTCGTCGAGGTAGCGCCGGATCGTGTAGTCGGCTCCCGCTGCGTCGAGCTCCGAGATCGCCGTGCGGCAGGTGGAGCAGGCCGGGTTGACCCAGATCTCGATCATGGCCGGACCGGGGTCTCGACGGCGCCGGTCATCCGCACCAGCTCGTCGTACGACGTTGAGTAGACCGCCGCGGGGTGGCCGGCGGCGGCCCAGACCACGTCGTACTCACGTAGGACCGGGTCGATATAGGTCGGCACCGGAGCCGGATGGGCCAGCGGAGAGACCCCGCCGATCACCTGACCGGTGTGCTCGCGGACGAACTCCGGCGTGGCCCGGCGCAGGTGAGCGACCCCGATCGCCGCGGCGGCGAAGCCGGTGTCGACCCGCAGCCCACCGGAGGTCAAGATCAGCACCGGTCCGGTGTCGGCTTCGAACAGCAGGCTGTTGGCGATCGCGCCGACCGGGCAGCCCAGCGCCTCGGCGGCCAGGGCGGCCGTGTGGACCGAGTCGGGCAGGGTCACGATCCGCCCCGTGCCCCCCAGGCGGTGGTGTTCGGCACGGAAGGCCGCGATGGAGGAGTGCTCGGCAGGCTCGGGACTCATGCGCATCTCCTGTGGGCGGCTTGACGGGATCGGTTCGGGCGGGTGTAACCTTGAGATATTCGAACACATGTTCGAATCAGCCAGGTGGTGCGGCGCAATGAAGGAGCTTCGCGATGAGACGGTACGACGACCCGATCGAGGTTCGCAAAGGGCGCATCGCTGGTGACAGCGCTGGGCACATCGAAGAGGGGCCCGAGCAGTTCTTGTGGCGCGGCCGGTTGTGGAAGGTGCGATCGGTGATCGCGCACTGGGTGGAGACCGGACCCTGGTGGACCTCCCCGAGTGCTCGTGCGGTGATCGGTGCCGAGGAGCCGTCGTCGACCGGACCGGTCGCGGCCGATCTGCTCCAGGAGCGGGAGATCTGGCGGGTGGAGGCGGCTCGCGGCGCACTGGCTGGTGGGGTCTTCGATCTGGCTTTCGACTGGTCTGACGGCAACTGGCAGCTCATCGGCTGTCAGGACTAGGAGGGCCGACATGATCCAGCCCACCAGCAGCCTGCCGGCGATCACCCACTCCTACCTCATCCGAGCCGCGGAGTCGTTGCAGGAGGCGATCACCGCTACGGACGCCGGCACTCGCTATGCCTGCGCCCACGTCGCGGCCTTGCGGTCCGCCGCCGCTCTGCTCGCCGCCCGCGCCAGGCCGGAGCCTCCGCGCCGGCGACGCGCAGGCCAGAAGAACGCGTGGGTGCTGTTGGCCGAGGTCGCTCCCGAGCTCGTCGAGTGGGCCAGCTTCTTCGCCGCCGGTGCGAGCAAACGGGCAGCCGCCGAGGCCGGATCGCGTCGGGCGGTCACCGAACGCGAGGCCGACGATCTGGTGCGCGATGCCGACCGGTTCCTCTCGGTGATCGAGACCGGCTTGGGTCTGACGCCACACTCGCCGTACTCCGGCCGAGTGGCGGCCGTCGCCGCCGGCCCGGGCCACAGCACCCCCCGGGCCGGTGTCGCCTAGCGGGTTCGTCCATCTCCATGTGGCCTCGGGCTACTCCCTGCAGTACGGCGCATCGCACCCACACGTGCTTGTCGAGCGGGCCGTCGAACAGGAGATGGACACCCTGGCCCTGACCGATCGTGACGGCACCTACGGCGCGGTGAAGTTCGCCAAGGCCTGCCTGAGCGCCGGGGTCCGGCCGGTGCTCGGCGTCGACCTCGCCTGTGCTCCTTCCGGCGCCTTCGGCGCTGCTGCCCCTTCCGCCTTCGGCGCTGCTGCAACGTCATACGGTTCGGTCGCTATCGCGACCACTTCGTATGACGTCCGGGGGGGAGGCGAGCGGCGGCAACGGCGCAACAACCCCGTCAAGGGTGGTGCGTTCCGCGACCCGATGCTGCCCCGGGTGACCTTCTTGGCCCATGCCGGATCGGCCGGAGGCCATGCCGGATCGGCCGGAGGGCGTGCCGGCTGGGCGGCGATCTGCCGGTTGGTGTCGGCCACCCACTTGGCCGGCGAACGAGGTCGCCCGGTCGCCGACCTCGACCTGTTAGCGCCGCACCTACACAGCGGTGACGTGGTGGTGCTGCTCGGCCCGGCCTCCGAGGTGGGGCTGGCGATCGCCCAGCGGCGCGACGACCTTGCGCTGGCGACGCTCCGGGCCTGGGCCGAGCAGCACCACCA
>JAKFXV010000184.1 GCA_021731205.1 Nocardioides sp.
GCCCCGAGGTGGTCAACTTGTGGAGGGGCCGGCCGCGACGGGTTTGCGGTTCCGCTCAGTCGGGCCCGGGTCGCCTGGCCGCCACCGCTGCGCGACACGCTTCCAACTGTTCGCGCACGCGCACCGGCGCTGTCCCGCCGCGGCCATCGCGGGAGGCGATGGAACCGTCGACGGTGAGGACCTCTCGCACCCCTGAGGTGAGCGCCGGCGAGATGTCGTGCAACTGGTCGTCGGTGAGATCGGCTAGCTCGACGCCGAGCTCCTCGCAACGTCGGACGCAGGCGCCGGCCAGCTCGTGGGCCGTTCGGAAAGGCACCCCCTGCCGCACCAGCCATTCCGCGACGTCGGTGGCCAACGAGAAACCGCGTGGTGCCAGCTCGGCCAGGCGCGGCAGATTGAACTCCAGGGTGGCAACCAGGCCGGCCATGGCGGGTAGGACGACTTCGAGGGTGTCGATGGAGTCGAAGACCGGCTCCTTGTCCTCCTGGAGGTCACGGTTGTAGGCGAGTGGCAGCCCCTTCAACGTCGCCAGCAACCCGCCGAGATTCCCGATCAGCCGACCAGCCTTTCCCCGAGCCAACTCGGCGATGTCGGGATTCTTCTTCTGCGGCATGATGCTCGAACCGGTCGCCCAGGCATCGTCGAGGCGGACGAAGTCGAATTCGACCGTGTTCCAGACGATGACCTCTTCAGCGAGCCGGCTCACATCGATCGCGACCATCGCCGTGATGAAGGCGAACTCGGCGGCGAAGTCCCGAGCCGACGTCGCGTCGATGGAGTTCGCACTTGCCCGGTCAAAGCCGAGCTCGCCAGCGACCGCGTCCGGGTCCAGACCCAGGCTCGAACCGGCAAGGGCGCCAGCGCCGTACGGCGACTCCGCACGGACCCGCCGGTCCCAGTCCGCGAGGCGGTCCACGTCGCGCAACAACGGCCATGCGTGTGCCAGCAGGTGATGAGAGACCAGCACTGGCTGGGCGTGCTGCAAGTGAGTGCGGCCCGGCATCGGCGCCAGCGCGTGCCGATCCGCCTGGACGATCAACGCCTCAACCAGATCCAGGGTCAGGTCGGCGATTGCCCGGGCCTCGTCACGCAAGTACATCTTGAACAACGTGGCGATCTGGTCGTTCCGCGAACGCCCGGCCCGGAGCCGGCCGCCGACATCCGCGCCGACTTCGTCGACCAGCAAACGCTCCAGAGCACCGTGCACGTCCTCGTCCCCATCACTCGGGCGAAGCTCGCCGCTGGTGAACCGATGCGAGAGCACGCCGAGCGCACGGGTCAGCTCTGCGTGCTCGACGTCGGACAACAGGCGAGCTGCATGCAGGGCGTTCGCATGCGCCAGCGAGCCGGCAAGGTCGTACGGCACCAAGCGCCAGTCGAAGTGCGTCGAGCGCGACAGTGCCTCGAGCGCCGGGCTGGGGCCACCCTGGAAGCGTCCGCCCCAGAGCTTGCCCTCGTTGGTTGTGCCCGCACTATCCACGTCGGCCCCTCAGTCCATCGGGCCGCGGGCAGGGGCCCCGGCCAGCTCGAGCAGGCGCACGACCAGACTCACGCCGGACTCGGGAGTCCGGGCGATAACCAAGACTGTGTCATCGCCTGCGATCGTGCCCAGCACCTCACCTAGATCCGCCTTGTCCAGCGCGGACGCCAGGAACTGCGCCGCTCCGGGCGGAGTGCGTAGCACGACGAGGTTGGCGCTCGCCTCGGCACTGAGCAGCAGCTCAGCGCTCAACCGCGCCAACCGCGAGGCGGATCCCGGGGTCTCACCACCGGCGAGCGGCGTGCGGTCCGGCCCTTCGCTGGGCACCGCGTAGACCAGTCCCCCGCCACTCGCGCGCACTTTGACCGCGTCGAGTTCGAGCAGATCGCGCGACAACGTCGCTTGGGTGACGCTCACTCCCCGGTCTGCGAGCAGGTCCGCCAGCTCGCCTTGCGAACGGACCTCGAGGTGAGTCACCAAGTCGATGATGTGCTGGTGGCGGGCCGCCTTGGTCAGCGGCGTAGGCGCCGTGTCGTTCATGGTCCCTCCGGCAGACTCTGATCGCGGTCGAGCTTCGACATCAGCCAGGTCATCACGGCCTTCTGTGCATGCCTCCGGTTCTCGGCCTCGTCCCACACCACGCTCTGCGGGCCGTCGAGCACCTCGGCGGTGATCTCCTTGCCTCGATAGGCCGGCAGGCAATGCAGCACGATGGCGTCCGGCTTGGCCCACGACACCAGCGCTGAGTCGACCTGGTAGGCGGCAAAGGCGGCTCGTCGGGCTCGTGACTCATCCTCTTTGCCCATGGAGACCCAGGTGTCCGTGACCACGATGTCGGCGTCCTGGACGGCGATCATCGGGTCCGCTTCGAGAGTGATCGAGCCACCAGTGGTCGCCGCGATGGACGCCGCCGTCCGGAGATGCTCGGCGGCCGGTTCGAAGCCGGGCGGCGCGGAGATGGTGACGTGCATGCCGGCCGTTGCGCCGGCGAGCACCCAGGAGTTGCCCATGTTGCAGGCTCCGTCACCCACGAAAGTCACGCTGAGGCCCGCCAGCTGCCCTTTGTGCTCTCGAATCGTCAGGAGATCGGCCAGCAACTGGCAAGGATGGAAGTCATCGGTGAGCGCGTTCACGACCGGAACCCCGGAGTACGCCGCCAGCTCCTCGAGCCAGCTCTGGTGGAACGTACGCCACACGATCAGACTCGCTTGCCGACCGAGGATGCGGGCAATGTCCGCGACCGATTCACGCACCCCGATGCCGGCCAGCGAACCCTCGACCAGCATGGGGTGCCCACCCAACTCCGCGATCCCCGCCGCGAAGGACACCTGGGTGCGCACGGTGGGCTTGTCGTAGATGGTGGCGACGGTCTGCGGGCCTGCGAGCGACTTCGTGTCGTACGGCCGCGCCTTGAGCTGCAGCGCGAGGTCGAGCACCTCGGCCTGTTCCGTCGGAGACAGGTCGTCGTCCCTGAGGAGGTGACGCACAGCGTCGGCCCGGGATCGGGGCGTCATCGGTCACTGCCTTTCGTGGTGACGCCGGCAACACCGGCTGCAGCCAGGATCTCGGGCAACGCAGCGGCGAACCCCGCAAGCTCCTCGTCGCCGATGATCAGCGGTGGCGCGAGTCGCAGCGTGCGTGCGGAGGTGTTGTTGAGGAGGTAACCCCGCGACCGGGCCTCGGTGACCA
>JAKFXV010000207.1 GCA_021731205.1 Nocardioides sp.
TGGATCGTGGGGTTCAACGGTCGCAGTAGAGGCTCGAAGTCGAACCCGTTCCGGGTGCGGGCCGCATCCCAGACGCTGTTGTGGATCAAGACGTCCCCGGTGAGGGCGATCGTCACTCGTTGCCGGGGACGGGGCGGCTCGGGACGTGCGGCCGGGTGCTCCGACACGAGAGGCGCGACGGACACCCGCGAGTCGTCGGTGGGGCCACCGGCGAGCGGGTCCGACGACGGTGGGGGCAACGTGGCGGCCATGGGGAGGCACGCCAGCATCGCCAGCGTGAGCCGGCGCCAGGTGCCTCGCATGTCAGGAGGCTAGTTCGCGCGATGCCGAGGCGGGGGAGGTGGCGCTGCCGCGATAGCCTTGGCACCATGACCGCAGCTGCCCCGTTCGGCACCGTGCTGACCGCGATGGCCACGGCGTTCCATGCTGACGGGTCGGTGGATCTCGACGGCACGGCCCGAATTGCGGCGCATCTGATCGACCACGGCCACGACGGTGTCGTCGTCTCGGGCACCACCGGTGAGGCACCGACAACGACCGTGCCCGAAGACGGACAGATCCTCGAGGCCGTGCTGGACGCCGTGGGGGAGCGTGCCCACGTCGTCGCTGGGGTCGGCACCAACTCCACCGCTCACTCCGTCGAGCTGACCCGGCAGGCCGAGAAGCTCGGGGCTCACGGCGTACTCCTCGTGACGCCGTACTACAACAAGCCATCCCAGGCCGGAGTGCTCCACCACTTCCACGAGGTTGCGACCGCGACGGACCTCCCCGTCATGTTGTACGACGTCCCCGGACGCACCGGCACCATGATCGCCCCGGACACCTACCAGGCCGCCGCGGAGTGGCACAACGTCGTCGCCGTCAAGGACGCGGTCGGCGACTATGCCCGCGGCGTCCGCATCATGCGCGACACGGGCCTGGCCTTCTACTCCGGAGACGACGCCAACAATCTCGGGTGGCTGGCACACGGCGCCGTGGGATTCGTGTCGGTGGCAGGCCACGCCTGTGGACCACACCTGCGCGCGATGGCAGACCAGTTTCGGGCCGGTGACCTGGCAGCTGCGCTCGCGACCTTCCAGGCCATGCTGCCGGCCGTCGACGCGATCATGGGTGTGCCGAACTACGGTGCGACCACCGCCAAAGCGGCCCTGCAACTTCTCGGGGTGTTGGACAACCGCAACGTGCGCAGCCCGTTGGTGCCCCTCGACGAGCAGGAGTACGCCGCCTTGCGTGCGGGCCTGCTCGCCGCCCACATCACCTGAACCTCCAGATCACCTGAACCTCCAGATCACCCGAACCTCCAGATCACCCGAACCCGATCCGCTGAACCGCAGATCCCCGGATCTGCCGCCACCGAGTCACAGGAGCCCGATGCTCAGCTACCCGCAGTTCGACCTGCCCGCACCACCGCCACTGGAGCCTGGGGGCCTGCGGGTGATCCCGCTTGGCGGGCTGGGTGAGATCGGTCGCAACATGACCGTCTTCGAGTACGACGGCCGGTTGCTGATCGTCGATTGTGGGGTGCTGTTCCCCGAAGATCACCATCCCGGAGTCGATCTGATCCTGCCCGACTTCGCGGCCATCAGGGACCGGCTCGACGCGGTCGAGGCACTGGTGCTCACGCACGGGCACGAGGACCACATCGGCGCGGTGCCGTACCTCCTGCGCGAACGCGGCGACATCCCCTTGGTTGGCTCCGAGCTGACCCTCGCCCTGGTCGGCTCGAAGCTCAGGGAGCATCGACTGCGCGAGACCGTCCACCACCGGGTGCGCGAGGGCGACCGACTCACCCTCGGTCCGTTCGAGCTGGAGTTCGTCGCGGTCAACCACTCGATCCCGGACGCTCTCGCGGTCGCCATCCGGACCGGTGCCGGACTGGTGTTGCACACGGGCGACTTCAAGATGGATCAACTCCCACTCGACGGCCGGATCACCGACCTGCGGGCGTTCGCACGACTCGGCGACGAGGGTGTCGACCTGTTCCTCACCGACTCCACCAATGCCGAGGTCCCGGGCTTCACTACCCATGAGAAGGACATCTCGCCGGTTCTCGATCGGGTCTTCCACGGCAGTTCGCAGCGGGTCATCGTGGCGTGCTTCGCCTCGCACGTGCACCGTGTGCAACAGGTCCTCGACGTTGCTGCGGCGCACGGGCGCAAGGTGGCGTACGTCGGACGCTCGATGGTGCGCAACATGGCCATCGCCCAGGACCTCGGCTATCTCAACGTGCCCGCGGGGGTGATGGTCGATGCCAAGGAGCTGGCCGACCTCCCGCCCGAGCGGCAGGTCCTCATCTCCACCGGATCCCAGGGCGAACCGCTCTCTGCCCTGAGTCGGATCGCCCAGCGCAGCCACAACTTCGTGCAGCTGGAGCAGGGCGACACCGTGATCTTGGCCAGCTCACTGATCCCGGGCAACGAGAACGCCGTCTACCGGGTGATCAACGGGCTGGCGCGTTGGGGTGCCAATGTCGTCCACAAGGGCAACGCCCTGGTGCACGTGAGCGGGCATGCCAGCGCGGGGGAGTTGCTGTACTGCTACAACGTGGTCCGGCCGCGCAACGTCATGCCCGTGCACGGGGAGGTCCGGCACCTGATCGCCAACGGCGAACTAGCGGTGGCGACCGGGGTGCCGGCCAATCGGGTGATCCTCGGCACGGACGGGATCGTGGTCGACCTCGTCGAGGGGCGCGCCACGATCATGGGCCAGGTCGATTGCGGCTATGTGTTCGTCGACGGTTCCTCGGTCGGAGAGCTCACCGAGGACAGCCTCCACCAGCGCCGGGTGCTCGGCGAGGAGGGCTTCATCTCGATCATCGTCGTGCTCGACGCGGAACGCCGTCGGGTCGTGGCGGGCCCCACCATCCAGGCCCGCGGGTTCGCCGAACCCGACGCCACGTTCGAGGCGATCAAGCCGGGCATCCTCGAGGCGGTCAACGGTCTGCTCCGGGAGGACGTCGTCGACGCCCACCAGATCCAGCAGGCGATCCGCCGGGTCGTCGGCCGCTGGGTCAGCGGCACCCACCGGCGCCGCCCGATGATCCTGCCGGTCGTGATGAGGACTAGCGAACGATCCTGATCCGGAAGTAATCATCGCTGTGGAAGTAGAACACGGTCGGTTCATAGAAGACCGCGCGAAGTC
>JAKFXV010000198.1 GCA_021731205.1 Nocardioides sp.
GCATCTGGATGTCGTTGATACCGAGATGGCGAACTGCATCGACTATTGCGTTGACCACGGCAGGCGTGGACGCGATCGTCCCGGCTTCACCCACACCCTTGGTGCCCAGCGTGTTGGTAGTCGACGGGCTGGTGGTGTGGTCGATGTCGTAGCTGATCGTGTCGGCTGCGCTCGGCAGCAGGTAGTCCACGAAGGACCCGCTCACCAAAGTGCCGGAGTCGTCGTAGATCGCCTCCTCCCACAAGGCTTGGGCAATGCCCTGGGTCAGACCGCCGTGGACCTGGCCGGCAACGATCAGCGGGTTGATGATGTTGCCGATGTCGTCACAGCAGGCGTACTTGCGTAGCGCCACCTGGCCAGTCTCCGTGTCGACCTCGACCGCGCACAGGTGGGTGCCGTGCGGGAAGTTGAAGTCGATCGGATCGTAGGTCGCCTCGGAATCGAGGTTTGCCTCGACTCCTTCGGGCAGATCGTGCGCCGCGAAACTTGCCCACACGACCTCCGCCATCGCCTTGCCCTGGTCGGTGCCGCGCACTGTGAACGTGCCGCCGGCGAAGTCGATGTCGTCAACCGATGCCTCGAGCATGTGCGCGGCAACCACCTTGGCCTTCTCGATCACCTTGTCAGCTGCCCGGACAAGAGCCTCGCCCCCGACGACCAAGGATCTCGAACCGTAGGTGTCCAGCCCCTTGTGCGCGACCTGGGTGTCGCCGTGGAGCACTTCGACGTCCTCGAAGGCGACGCCGAGCCGATCTGCCACGATCTGGCTGAAGGCCGTCTCGTGACCCTGTCCGTGGGCGGAAGCGCCGGTGACGACCTCCACCTTTCCGGTCGGAAGCATCCGCACCGAGGCGTGTTCCCAGCCTCCGGCGGCGTAGCTGAGCGCACCCAGCACCCGCGAGGGCGCTAGACCGCACATCTCCGTGAACGTCGAGACCCCGATGCCCAACTGCACCTTGTCGCCTGCGGCCCGTCGCTGAGCCTGCTCGGCCCGGAGTGCGTCGTACCCCAGCAACTCCATGGCGCGCGCGGTGGCGGCCTCGTAGTTGCCGGAGTCGTAGGTCATCCCGGCCACGGTGGTGAAGGGGAACTCGGTGTTCTTGATCCAGTTCTTCTCCCGGATCGCGATCGGGTCCACCCCGACCTCGGCAGCCAACTCATCCATGAGTCGCTCGACGGCGTACGTCGCCTCGGGGCGCCCGGCGCCGCGATAGGCATCGGTCCAGGTCTTGTTGGTGAACAGGTTCGTGGTCGCGAACTGATAGGCCGGGAACTTGTAGATCGCGTTGAACATGAACGCGCCGAGCACCGGCACGCCAGGAGTGACGAGGCCGAGGTAGGCGCCCATGTCGGCCAGCAGGTCGACCTTGAGCCCGGTGACGGTGCCGTCCTTGGTGGCCGAGAGGGTCAGGCGTTGCCACTGGTCGCGGCCGTGGTGGCCGGAGACCAATGACTCCGATCGGGTCTCGGTGTACTTGCAGGGCTTGCCGGTGCGCCGGGCGGCGAGCACGGTGACGACTTCTTCCGGGGTGTATTGCAACTTCCCACCGAAGCCACCACCGACATCGGGCGCGATCACCCGGATCTTGGACTCCGGAATGCCGAGCACTGCCGCGGTGAAGATGCGCACGAAGTGCGGCACCTGGGTGGATGACCAGATCGTGATCTGCTCCCCGGTCGGATCGACGGCGATGGATCGAGGCTCCATGAAGGCAGGGATCAATCGCTGCTGGCGGTACTCCCGCTCGATGACGATGCCGTCGGTCCGAGCTGCGGCGATCGCGTCGTCGACGTTGCCTCCGGTGCCGGCGTCCGCCGAGTCGAACTTCCAATAAGCACAGTGATTGGTGCCTAGTTCGGGATGGGCCAGCACTGCGTCGGTCTCGGCCTGCTTGAGGTCGAGCACCGCCGGAAGCGGCTCGAAATCGACGTCAACCAGCTCCGCGGCGTCGCGCGCCTCGGCGGCGCTGCGGGCGATCACGACGGCAACGATCTCGCCGGCAAAAGCCACCCGGTCCACTGCCACCGACGGGTGCGCCGGCGCCTTCTGGTCGGGCGTGATCGGCCACGCGCAAGGCAGGCCGCCCTGCTCGTCGGCCAGGTCCGCTCCGGTCAGCACAGACACCACGTTCGGCGCGGCCTTGGCGGCGCTCGTGTCGACGTTGGTGATCTTGGCGTGCGCGAACGGGCTGCGCACCATGGCGATGTGCAGCATCCCCGGGAAGGTGAAGTTGTCGGTCCACCGAGTGCGTCCCGTGATCAGTCGCTGATCTTCCTTGCGTCGCCTGTCCCGCCCGATCTCAGTGGCGGGAGCGTCTGCTACGGCGGTCATTTCGTCCCTCCTGCGGCGTGCAAGACCGACTTGACGATGTTGTGGTAGCCGGTGCACCGGCAGAGGTTGCCCTCCAAGCCTTCGCGTACCTCGGCTTCGGACGGGTTGGGATTGTCGTTGAGGAGGTCGATCGACTGCATGATCATTCCCGGCGTACAGAATCCGCACTGGAGACCGTGGCACTCGCGGAACGCCTCTTGGACCGGGTGCAACACACCGTCGGCGGCGAGCCCCTCGATGGTGGTCACCTCGGCGCCGTCGGCCTGAACGGCCAACACGTTGCACGACTTCACGCTCTTGCCGTCGAGGTGGACCGTGCAGGCGCCGCAGTTGCTGGTGTCGCAACCGATCACCGTGCCGGTCTTGCCGAGCTTCTCTCGGAGGTACTGCACCAGCAGCATGCGGGGTTCGACATCGTCGGAGACGCGCGCCCCGTCTACTGTGAGTTCGATTCTGGCCATTGCACAAAACTCCCGTGGGTCGGTGGGACGGCTCAGCCCAGCTAGCGCCGGCTGACTGACGTGACGCTAGTCACATCAGGTTGGCGAAAGGTTGGGGCTACCGCACTTCCGCGCTACCCGGCGACCCGTCACTCATGTACCCACTTAGGCGGCGTGTCGACCGCCGATTGACGGGTGGGTGTCCGCGCGGCTTCGTATGCCTCCTACTTTGTGACCCCTCGACGCGTGTTTGTGACGCCTCGGCGGTTGGCGGGGGTTAGCCGCGGGCGGCGGCGAGACGGGCCCGGAGCAAGGGCCGGTCGGGGTGGGCGTGGTTGCCCAGACCGGCCAGTG
>JAKFXV010000266.1 GCA_021731205.1 Nocardioides sp.
GGGCTGAGGGACGCCGGCACTGTTGGCGCAAGCGCTTCGTGCCCGCAAGAGCGTCAGCACCTCGCGACCCACCCCGGCTGCGTTCTTGCAGGCCTATGAGGCGGCTGCGGAGAGCGGCGCGACGAGTGTCGTCTCGATCCATCTGTCCTCTCGGATGAGCGGCACGTTCGAGTCCGCGGAGCTGGCCGCCCGCGACTCTTCGATCCCGGTGCACGCTGTCGACAGTCGTCAAGTCGGGATAGCTACCGGCTTCGCAGTGCTCACGGCGGCCGAGCTGGCCGCATCGGACGCTGATGCAGAACAGGTCGCGCACAGCGCGCGCGTTCGCGCCGGCGCGACGACCTCGTTGTTCTACGTGGACACCCTTGAATACCTCAGACGAGGAGGACGCATCGGCGCCGCCGCCGCTTGGGTGGGCGGAGCGCTCGCGGTCAAGCCGCTCTTGCGAATCCACGAGGGAGAGGTGTCAAGCCTGGAGAAGGTACGCACTTCGGCTCGGGCCCTGGGCAGATTGGCCGACCTCGCAGTGGAAGCGTGTGGGGCCCGTGCCGTCGACGTCGGGGTTGCGCACTTGGCGAACAGCGATGCGGCGGACCAGCTAGCAGCAAGCCTCACCGAGCGACTCGAGCCGAACCTTGCAGGTCGCTCGGTGTGGTGCGGTGAGGTCGGCGCAGCCCTCGGTGCGCATGTCGGGCCCGGCATGGTGGCCGTGTGCGTGTCCCCGAGACCGGTTCACTGACCAACCACATTTCTGCCACCACCGCGGGACCGCCAGGATTCTCCACAGCTCGAGTGACCGGACGGGTCGTGGTCGCATCTCAGATCTAGGTTGCTGTGCATGCGAGCGCGTCGTTCCGATCCAGACCTCCAGGCTGCGGTCACCCGCCGGCTGGCACTGCTGAGCTCGGAGATCGGAGGTCACCCACCTCCCGGTCCGTCCGGTCCGTCCGCCCCGCCTGATGTCCGCACAGTTCCGGGGCCGGCTGTGTTGCCTGGTTTGCCCGGGCGACACGCGGCTCGCAGGCGAGCCGCGTTGAGGTTGCTGCCACGCACGCCACCGGGATTCCGATTGGCGCTCGGTCCTCGCACGTTCTCGGCTCTGTCGATTCTCGTCGCCTGCGGGCTCTCCGTCACAACCTGGTGGGCGGTCCAGGGGCGACCTCAGGAGCTGCGGGTCGAAGAGATTGCGAGAGAGGAGATCGCAGATTCCACGGGACCCACCACGCAGGAGTCGGGCGCTGAACCCACGGTGGCGCTCGCCGCCGGCGCACCAGCGGACGTGGTCGTTGATGTCTCGGGGCGGGTCCGCCGACCAGGAATCGCCGTGCTGCCCGCCGGCGCCCGGGTGGCCGACGCTCTGGAGGCGGCTGGAGGTGCCCGGCGAAGCAGAGACCTCAACGAGTTGAACCTCGCCCGACGGCTCATCGACGGTGAGCAGATCCTGGTCGGGCTCCCCTCACCCAGCGGGGTCGGTGCAGCCGCTGCGGCGGCGCCAGCGGGCACCTCGGGAGCTGGCCCTCTCGTCAACGTCAACACGGCGGATCAAGCCGAGCTCGAGACTCTTCCAGGAGTTGGTCCAGTGACTGCACTGGCCATCATTTCCCGACGCAGTCAGCACGGCGGATTCGGGGCTGTCGAAGAACTGCTCGACGTCCAAGGCATCGGCGAGGCGACCCTGGCGCAGCTCGCGCCATACGTCACCGTCTGAGCGGCAGGACGCCACACCTTGGGTGAGGACGCGACGGCTCCCGCGAACTCCCCACCTGAACTCGACTTGAGAATGCCCCTGTTGGGGAGCTGCGGCTGGGCCGGAGGACTGATCGGACGACAGCTGCAGCAACTCCCGGCTGGGGACGTCCAGGTAGCCATCGTGGTCGCGGGAACCGCTATCGGTGTGCTCGGCGCGTGGGGCATCATCGCGGGCGTCGTGGCACGGCGCCCCGCTCGTGCCCCAGGCTGGACGCTGGCCGCGTGCCTCCTAGCCTTTCTCGCTGTCAGTTCCGCCGGCTACCTACGAGCCGAACGTGTGGAGGCCACTCCGGTCGCTGCCCTGGCCTCGCGAACGGCCTATGTCTGGGTCACGGGAGTCACGATCTCTGATCCGAGGATCGTGACTGGCGCGCACTCCGATGTGGTGGTGTTGCGGGTCCGCCTGGCCGAAGTGGGGACCCGACAGGTCACGTACGCCGTCGCCGCACCCGTTCTGGTCTACGCCGACCCCTCGTGGGCAGACCTTGCGCTGGGCAGCACCGTGCGCTTCGCCGGCTTCTTGGGTGAGGAGGCCGATGACCCGGACCTGGCTGCCACGTTGCGGGCTCGCGGCGATCCTTCGATCCTTGCGGGGCCACCTGCCTGGTGGCGAGCCGCTGATCGGGTGCGGGCATCGCTTCGTACGTCGGTGGAGCACCGGCCGCCCGACCAGCGCGAGCTTGTTCCGGCCCTGGTGGTCGGGGACGACGCCGGGATGGACGCATCCGTTGCGGCGGACTTCCGGGTCACTGGGCTGACCCATCTGCTCGCGGTCTCTGGCGCCAATCTGACGCTGGTGGTGGGGGCGCTGATCGTCGCATCACGATGGTTGGGCGCACGAGGCCGGGCGTACTACGTGGTTGGGGCGTTGGGGATCGCGGGGTTCATCCTGCTGGCACGCTGGGAGCCGAGTGTGGTGCGTGCGGCCGCCATGGGTGCCGTGGGGCTGGTCAGTCTGGGTGTCGACGGTCGTCGGCGAGGTGGCCGCGCCCTGGGGGTCGCCGTGCTCGTCGTGCTGCTGCTCGAGCCGGCCCTGGCCGATTCGCCCGGATTCGCCCTCTAGGTCCTGGCAACCGGCGGCATCGTGTACCTCGCCCCGCGATTGCGTGCGGCGTTGAGTCGCTGGCTGCCCCGCTGGTTGGCCGAGGCCGTGGCGATCCCGATGTCTGCACAACTGGCCTGCACCCCGATCGTGGCGGCACTTTCCGGTCAGGTGAGTCTGGTCGCCGTTGCCGCCAACCTGGCTGCCGCCCCTGCGGTCGCCCCGGCGACCGTGCTGGGCCTCGCCGGTGGCCTGGCGGGGCTGGTGTGGACGCCCGCAGGTCAACTGTTCGGCACCCTGGCCGGGCTCAGTGCGGGGT
>JAKFXV010000174.1 GCA_021731205.1 Nocardioides sp.
ACGACGACGGGCTGGACGAGATCCCCGACGACGCCGAGGTGGATCACACCGGCGATCGCTACGACTGACCGCGGTTCGATGGCCACTCAGTCACGCCCCGAGCCTCCCTTCGGGAGACGGGGCTGGACACGGATCTGGGGTCTCGCGAGGTCGCTCGCGATGTACCGCGCGATTCCCGGTCGTCGGCGCCGGCTCTCGACGAGGTACGCCGAGTTCCTGGGCCCCGGTGATGTGGGCTTCGACCTCGGCGCCCATGTCGGCAGCCGGGTGCGAGCGTGGCGCCACCTCGGGGCCCATGTCATCGCCGTCGAACCTCAGCCGGACTGCATCCGGATCCTCCGAGTGCTGCACGGGCGCGACCCGGGCGTGGTGATCGTGCCGCTCGCTGTCGGCGCAACCGCGGGCAATGCCACGATGTCGGTGTCGACGACCACGCCGACCGTCTCGTCGCTGTCGCCGGAGTGGATCGCCACAGCCGGCGCCGACGCCCGCTTCTCCAGAGTCACCTGGGATGCGCGCGTGCAGGTCCGGGTCACGACCCTCGACGAACTGATCTCGACGTACGGCGAGCCGGCGTTCTGCAAGATCGACGTCGAGGGTTTCGAGACCGAGGTCCTGGCCGGTCTCAGCCGTCCGCTGCGCGCGCTGTCCTTCGAATACCTCCCCGCGGCACACGACCAGGCCCTGGCGGCTCTGGGCCGGCTCCAGGAGCTCGGCGACTACGAGTTCAACTACTCGCCCGTCGAGACGATGCGCTTCGCGCACCCGGGCTGGGTGCCGCCCGCCGCCTTGGTCGGCGTACTCGACCGGGTTCGACCGTCGGGCCGCTCGGGCGACGTCTATGCCCGACTGCGCTCGGCGGCTTGGCGCTAGTCGGCGAAGGCGGTCAGGAGTCGATCTCTGAACGCCTCCATCGGCCAGACCGGAGCGTCCGGAGCAGGCTCCACTCCGGCACTCCAGCCCCAGTCGTCGATCCGGTCGAGCACCGCGCGATCGCGTGCGATCAGGCTGACCGGGACGCTGCGCTCGGCCCGGGTGCCCGAGATGTAGCTGTGCGGCTGATGATCTCCGACCAGCAGCACCACGAGGTCCTCGCCACCGAAGCGGGCCACGAACGACAGCACGGCCGACAGGGAGTAGGCCACCGACCGGGAGTACGCCGTGCGGGTCGCCGAGGACCCCCGGACCAGGGCCTGCGGCCCAGCCGCGCCGGGCTGGGCGTCGAAGTTCTTGCCGTTGCCGAGCAGGTCCCAGTCGAGCAGGCTCGGGATCGGCGTCCAGGGATGGTGACTGGAGATCAACGACACCTGCGCCATCACGGGCCGTTCGCCGGCGCTCGCCAGCTCCCGGCGTCCCAGGGTCCCCAGGGTGTACTGATCGGGGACCGAGTCGAAGCCGAACGCCGGGCCGGCGTACCCCAGATCCGCGCGCCGGACCAGCTCATCGAACCCGTAGAAGCGCTGCCCCTCGGGCCAGGGCTTCGTGATCGCCGGGGCGTAGTTCACCGTCCGCCAGCCCGCCTCGGCGAAGGCCGAGGTCAAGGTCAGCCGATCGGCCTGGAGGAGCCGGTTGTAGCGGTGCTGGCTGTCGACCC
The DNA here is from genome assembly GCA_021731205.1 of Nocardioides sp. GTDB lineage: Bacteria > Actinomycetota > Actinomycetes > Propionibacteriales > Nocardioidaceae > Nocardioides. Next base: position 1,595 of record JAKFXV010000174.1, read on the forward strand.
GCAGGCCTGATTGGAGCGTGGCGTGCGCCAGCCAGCTGGCGGCGCCGTACGTCGGGGAGGTGAGGAACCCGCTTCGCGCGGCGAACCCGGCAGCGGCGAGTTCCGTGGCCCCCTCAGCAAGGGCCGGTTCGACCAGTGCGGCGAGACCCGGATCATCCAGAGCGACCCGGCCGTAGCTCTCCACGAAGACCACCACGACGTCCTTGCCCCGGAGCCCCGTGAGCAATGCGCTGCTCGGGCGCGCCGCGAATGCGTCCGCAGCCACCTCCGCGTCGAAGACGGCGCGGTCGGCGAGCGCAGCGCGCGAGTAGGCCACCTTCTGCACGACCCGTTGGAGGGCGTTATGTGCGGCCACCGGCAGCCGCGGCGTCGCGGCGACCTCCACACTGGCTGCGACCAGCCAGATCGACGTCAGCACGACGAGCGCGACCCGACTGCGGCCACGATGGGATCGCACGAGCCCGAACAGCCGTCGCGTCGCCCACACCAGCCCGACCACGCAGCCCGTCGCGACAACGATCCCGAGACCAACGAGCGCGGCCGTCCCGAGGTCGCCGTACTCGTAGCGGAGCACCTCGATGCCCGAGCCGAGGTAGGTCCAATCCCCCACCGGATCGAACGGCCGGTCGAAGACCGCGTCGAACCCGAGGTCGGTCACCTCGACCAGGAACACCAGCCCGATCAGCCCGCCGAGGACGCCGGCTACCCGGCGGACCCACGCGGCCCTGACCAGCAGTGCGACGACGAGGAGGATCAGGAACTCGCCCGGGAGCTGCAGCAGCAGCGCGGGCACGACGTCGCGCAGGTCCGCGGGCACGATCAGGGCGACCCACACAGCGACAACCGCGATGACCGCCCAGGGAGACTCGCGGGGGGTGTCAAGATGGGAACCCTGCTGCATTGGCACCGAGGCTAGCCACTGCCAGGGAAGGAGACGCATGCGGGCGATCATGGCCACCGGTCCGGGCGGGCCCGACGTGCTGCGGCTGATCGAGGTCGACGCACCGGTCGCCGGACCCGGCGACGTGCTCATCGACGTCGTCGCCACTGCTGTGAACCGGGCCGACACCCTCCAGCGGCGCGGCCACTATCCGCCACCTGCGGGGGCGTCGGAGATCATCGGCCTCGAGTGCAGTGGGCGGATCGCCGCGCTCGGCCCGTCGGTGGCAGGCCCGTCGGTTGCCGGCCCCTGGCAGGTCGGCGACGAGGTCTGTGCGTTGCTCTCGGGGGGCGGGTACGCCGAACGGGTCGCCGTGCCGGTCGGCCAGGTGATGCCGGTCCCACTGGGCGTGGATCTGGTCACCGCCGCCGCCCTGCCGGAAGTGGCCTGCACGGTCTGGTCGAACCTGGTCCTCGTCGGCAATCTGCATCCGAGGGAGACGGTGCTGGTGCACGGCGATTATCGGTTGGACAACATGGTCTTCCATCCGACCGAGCCCAGGGTTCTGGGCGTCATCGACTGGGAGATTTCCACGCTCGGCGATCCACTGGCCGAACTTTCC
>JAKFXV010000175.1 GCA_021731205.1 Nocardioides sp.
GGTCGGTGGCGAGGAGTACGTCCGCACGCGCGCCACCTCCGAACCACCCGTCGATGCCGGCTCTCGGCTCCGGGTGCGAGCAGGCTATCGGGCAGCCGGGTACTCTGCGGACGTGGGCGAGCAGACGACTTCCTCGATCGTTGTCGACGCGCCCCCCGCGCAAGTGATGGCCGTTATCGGTGACTTCGCGGCGTACCCCAGTTGGGCCAAAGGGGTGCAGCGGGCCGAGGTCGAATCCGTTCATGTCGACGGACGCGCCGCTCGGGTCGCCTTCGCCGTGGACGTGGCGCCGATCAAGGACGAGTACACCCTCAGTTATGAGTGGTACGACGACCGAGAGGTCACCTGGACCCTGGTCGAGGGCAACATCTTGCGCTCACTCGATGGCGCCTACTCCTTGACCGAGCTCGCCGACGGGGGCACCGAGGTGACCTACCGGCTGGCCCTCGACGTGTCCATCCCGCTGATCGGGATGCTCAAGCGCAAGGGCGAGAAGATCCTCATCGACACGGCGCTTCGCGGGCTCAAACAGCGCGTCGAGTCCCTGTAATCCGCGCGGGTCGAGCCGATGCGGACCATCATGTTCACCGGCAAGGGTGGGGTAGGCAAGTCCACCATCGCCGCGGGCACCGCCGCGCTGGCCGCCGACCGCGGATTGCAGACGCTGGTGCTGTCGACCGATGCGGCGCACTCGTTGGCCGACGCCTTCGGCACTCCCGTCGGCGCCGAGCCGACCGAGGTGGCGAAGCGACTGTTCGTGCAACAGGTCGATGCCCAGCAGCGCCTGGAGCGATCGTGGGTGGAGATCCAGGACTATCTCCTGTCCGTGCTCGAAGTGGCCGGGGTCGATCCGGTCGCGGCGGGTGAGCTGACCGTCGTTCCTGGAGCCGAGGAGGTGCTGGCGCTTCTCGAACTCAGGCTCCAGGTGTTGTCCGGGCAGTGGGACGTGGTGATCGTCGACTGCGCTCCGACGGCCGAGACGCTGCGGCTGCTGGCGCTCCCGGAGGCGTTGGGCTGGTACATGAAGCGGATCTTCCCGGCCGAACGGCGGGTGGTGAAGGTGCTGAAGCCGCTGCTGACCAAGGCGTCCGGCGTGCCGATGCCGGGGGACCCGGTGTTCGACGCCGTCGAGCGGCTCTACGGCGACCTCGATGAGCTGCGCGGCATCCTGTCCGGTCCCCGCTCCAGCGTGCGGCTGGTGCTCACGCCCGAGAACGTCGTACTGGCCGAAGCCAGGCGTTCCTACACGACGCTTTCCCTGTTCGGCTACCGGGTCGACGGGGTCGTGGCCAACCGGGTGTTCCCTCCGGCCGACGCCGATCCGTGGCGGGCGGCGTGGGTGCAGGCTCAGGAGCGAGTGCTCGGCGATGTGGAGCAGTCCTTCCATGGACTGCCGATCTGGCGTTCGGAGTATCGCGGCTCCGAGCCGGTCGGGGTCGACACGCTGCGCCGGCTGGCCGTCGAGGTGTACGGCGAGCGCGACGCGTTGGCGGCGCCGGTGGGCAAGGGGCCGTTCCGGCTGACTCGTTCGGGTCGAGGATCGGTGGTCCACGTGGCGCTTCCCGGGGCGTCGGAGTCCGAGGTAGACCTTGCGCGAAACGGCGACGAGCTGGTGGTCACGGTGGGCTCCTATCGCCGAGTGTTGGCGATCCCTTCCGGGTTGGCACATCATCACGTGGTGGACGCGAGTGTGCGAGCGGGCGAACTGTTGGTGCGGTTCGCCCCCAACCAGGAGGATCGGTGACCAGGTGGATCCCGAAGCTGAGAGTGCCGCCGACCACTCGCTGAGCGAGGATCTCGCCGCGATGTTCGCCGCCCTGACCGGCATGACCGCTGATATCCGCGCGGCGCTCGACACGCTCGCACCGGGGTGCTCGACGCTGCCGGGCTGCCCGCTGTGCCGGTTGACGAGCGTCGTGACCGAGGCTTCCCCCGAGGTCAAGGACCACCTGAGCTCGGCGCTCGGCTCGCTTCTCTTGGCGCTCGGGGCGGCGCTGAGACCGCCCCCCGACGACCCTCCCTCACCCGGCTTCCAGCGGATCAATCTCGGTGGCGACGACACGACCGCGCCCGACGAACCATCCGCCCGTGGGGCCGAGGACTAGCCCGTGACCGGAGTGCCGGCGTCCCCGGGTGTCTATGTCGGGGTGGACATCGGCGGCACCAAGGTGCTGGCGGGAGTGGTGGACTCGAACGGCCAGGTGGGGCGCACCGCCGGACGAACGACCCCGGGGCGCACCGCCGACGTCCGCATCGTGGAGGACGCCCTGGTCGATGCCGTTCTCGACGCCGCCGACGGGCGCACCATCTGCGCCGTGGGGGTGGCCGCGGCGGGGTTCGTCGACGTACGCCGCCAGTCGGTCCGGTTCGCGCCGCACCTGCCCTGGCGCGGCGAGCCCTTGCGAGAGTCACTGGAGCGGCGTTGGGGCGCGCCCGTCGTACTCGACAACGATGCGAACGCCGCCGCGTGGGCCGAGTGGCGGTTCGGGGCTGCCAGGGGGTCGCGCGCTCTGGTCATGGTGACGCTCGGGACGGGGATCGGGGGTGCGCTGGTGCTGGATGGTGACATCTATCGCGGAGCCGGCGGCATGGCAGGTGAGTTCGGTCACCACCGCGTCGTGCCCGGAGGCCGACCCTGCGAGTGTGGGCTCAGCGGGTGTTGGGAGCAGTACGCCAGCGGCCAGGCCCTGGTGCGTGCCGTGCGAGACCGGGTTACCTCGGACCCGACGCTGGAGGGCACCTGGACCGGTGAACGACTGGCTGCGTTGACGGGACCGATGGTGACGCGGGCCGCGGGCGCAGACGACCCGGTGGCGGTGCAGGCGTTCGCCGAGGTGGGGGAGTGGCTGGGGTGGGGCATGGCCACCTTGGTGGCCGCGCTGGATCCGGATCTCATCGTCGTAGGCGGCGGAGTTTCCGACGCCGGTGAACTGCTGCTGGCCCCGGCCCGCGAGACGATGCGGCGGCGAATCGTCGGTGCCGCTCACCGCATCACCCCGGACGTCCTGCGCGCCAGCCTGGGGCCTCAGGCAGGTCTGATCGGTGCGGCAGAGCTCGCCCGCTCCCAGGTGGCGATCCAACAGGCCCCTAGATGTG
>JAKFXV010000079.1 GCA_021731205.1 Nocardioides sp.
GACCCGGACCGGGTGATCGAGGAGGCGATGCGCTCGCTCGGTGACTGGTCGGGGCGTTGCCTGTTGGACATCGGCTGCGGCACCGGGTTCCACCTGCCGCGCTGGGCCGAGACCGCCGCCTCGACGATCGGCGTCGAACCGCATCCGGGGCTCGTCGCGATCGCACGCCGGCGGGTGCGACGCGTGCCTGGTGTCGTCGTACATCACGGGACGGCACAGGAACTGCCGCTGCCCGACGCGTCGGTCGACGTCGTCCACGCCCGGTGGGCGTACTTCTTCGGTCCCGGTTGCGAGCCGGGGCTGGCCGAGCTCGATCGGGTCGTACGCCGCGGGGGCAGCGCGTTCGTCATCGACAACGACGCGACCAGGTCGACCTTCGGAGCGTGGCTCCGTCGCGGCTATCCCGAACGCGATCCAGCCGCGATCGAGCGATTCTGGACCGGCCGCGGGTGGCGGCGCACGCCCCTCGACATCAGGTGGCAGTTCGACTCGCGGGCGGATCTGGAGTCGGTGGTGCGGATCGAGTTCGACCCCGACACGGCCACGTCGGTCCTCGCCGAGCACGACGGGCTCACTGTGGACTACGCGGTCAACGTGTGGTGGCGCACCTACTGACTCGCCACAGGTCGGTCCAGGGATACTGGGCAAGTGCAGCTGCCTGACGCCGTCCCGAGCGCAACCGGACCGGCCATCGACCCGGTGCTGCGCGCACAGCCGCCGACGTTCACCGACACCGAGGCCGCGGGCCTGGCCGGCGAGCACTTCGACATCGATGCCGCTGGCGCGGTGTCCCTGGGCAGCGAACGCGATCAGACGTTCCTGCTGACCGGGCCTGGCGGCGAGCGAGTGGGCATCCTCAAGATCTCCAACGCCGCGGAGAGCATCGCCACCCTCGACATGGAGGCGCTGGTCGTCGCCCACGTGCGACGCGTGGACCCCGGGCTCCCGCTGGCCGCGCCGCGCCCGATCATCGGCACCGCCGACCTGACGGCTGCGGCGTCGTACCGCGCGCCGGTGCAGGTGGGAAACGCGACGCATTGGCTGCGGGTGTACCCCGTGCTGCCCGGGCTGATGCGCACCGACCCGCTCGAACTGCGCGACGACGCCGTCGCCGCGTGGGGAGAGACCGTGGCACGGCTCGCCAAGGCGATGCGCGGCTTCACGCATCCGGCAGCTCATCGCGACCTGCCATGGGACCTCAAGTCCATCCCGCTGGTGCGCGAGATGGTTCCGTCGATTCGCAACCCCCAGTGGCGGGCCGCGGCGGCGCGAGCGCTCGAGAGGTACGACGCCACGATCGCGCCGCAGTGGGAGTCGCTGCGCGCGCAGGTCGTGCACGGCGATCTCAACATCGACAATGCCCTGCTCGACAGCAACGGCTTCATCACCGGGATCATCGACTTCGGCGACATGAGCCACACGGCGCTGATCACCGACCTTGCGTCGGTCATCGACTCGCTGGCCCTCGGCCGCCCCGGCGACGAGGCCTTGCGGGTCGCCCGTCTGATCCTCGACGGCTATCAACGGGTCACGCCGTTGGAGGCCGAGGAGCTCCGGCTGATCGGTGACGCCTGGGCTGCGCGCACGGCTGCCGGTCTCGCCATACCGTCCTGGCGCAGCGCGCAGGGTCTGGCCGAGGCGGAGTTCGCCGAACGCGACCTCGCCGGTCTGGCCGAGATGCTGACGCACCTGATCGAGACCGGCTTCGACGAGGTGGCGACGTTGGTGTCGGGGATCGGGCCGACCCCCGCGCGCGCGGGGCTGCAGGCCCGTCGCGACGCCGTGTTCGGACCCGCGATGGAGCCCTTGTCGTACGACGAGCCGCTGCTGGTCGACCGGGCCGAAGGGGTGTGGATCTTCGAGCCCGACGGTCGGAGGTATCTCGATGCCTACAACAACGTGCCGTGTGTCGGACACGCCCACCCGCGCGTCACCGAGGCGATCGCCCGGCAGTCGCGGCGGATCAACACCCACCTGCGCTATCTCCACCCGCTCGCTATCGAGCTGGCCGAGCGCCTCGTCGAAAGCTGTCCTCCCGGGCTGGACACGGTGTTGTTCGTCAACTCCGGCACCGAGGCCAACGACCTGGCCTGGCGGCTGGCCCGGCACAACACGGGGCGGCGGGGGGCGTTGTGCACCGCCTTCGCCTACCACGGGATCTCCGAGGCGATCGCGCCAATGTCCCCGGAGACGCTCGGTGAGACCGGCTACGCCCGCGACCTGTCGGCGCACGTGGAGCGCTGGGCGCCGCCCGACGCCTACCGCGCTGCCCACCTGGATCCGGCCGATTTCTCCGCTGCGCTCGAGCGCCTGGTGGCTCGGGATTGCCCACCCGCGGCCGTGATCCTCGACGGCGTACTCCAAAGCGACGGGGTGCGGGTGCTGACCAAGGAGTACGCCGGAGCGCTCGAGGCCACGGCGCGAGCGGCCGGAGCGCTGTGGATCGCCGACGAGGTGCAGGGCGGGCACGGGCGGACGGGGGCGATGTGGTCCTTCGAACGGCTGGGGATCACGCCGGACTTCGTCACGCTCGGCAAGCCGATGGGCAACGGGCACCCGATCGCGGCCGTGATCACCCGGCGCGAGCTGGTCGAGGGGTTCGGGCGGGAGTCGGTGCTGTTCTCCACCTTCGGCGGCAATCCCGTGTCCGCCGCCGCCGGGCTCGCCGTACTCGATGTGTTGGCGGATGAGCGGGTGCTTCCTCGGGTTGCGCGTGCGGGCGAAGCGCTGCGGGACGCCGTACTCGATGCGGTGGCGGGGGTCGACTTCGTCGGGGACGTCCGCGGGGTCGGGCTGGCCAACGGCATCGAGATCGTCGTCGACCGGGCGAGCAAGACCCCGGATTCGTCGAGAGCCGTGAGGTTGCGCGATGAGCTCAAGCGCAACGGCGTACTCGTCGGGACGACCGGCGCCGACGGCAACGTCTTGAAGGTACGCCCACCCCTCGCCTTCACCGAGCGCGAGGTGCCGTACTTCGTCGGCGCGCTCCGGCACTGTCTCGACGAGGTCCACTAGGCCGAAGTTTGTGACGCCTCGCGTCGTGTTTGTGACGCCTCGCGTCGTGTTTGTGACGCCTCGCGTCGTGTT